>JBAQWI010000506.1:0-5085 GCA_049298835.1 Oscillospiraceae bacterium | reverse complement strand
TTCCAGTGCTATACTGCACGTATCATTATAGGTTCAAATATAGCTTGATTCATCCAAATTATCTCTCTAATAAAAACTAAATCATCGTTTGATTGAATATTAACTTTTTTGGACACTTATTCATTAAGCGTACTTTTGTGTCCATCAATGGTATGTCTCTTTTGTGTAATTTTATAGAGTGTATATATTGAATAAGCTACCAAAGTCGACTAATATAATGTCATCCTTATTCAATCTCGCATTATGTTTTTTCAACTAGTATGTTAACAATTTCAGGAAATTCCCATTTTAAATTGTGTCTATCAAGCAACTCATATTTACCCTCTTTTTGAATATTACTTCCGTTGTCCCACCAAACATACATGATATTCTTTTTTCTAGCAGCGCTTGTATAATACTTTGTCCACTCTAATCGAGATTCAATATTATTTTTATTCGCTGCTCCAAACTCGCTAATAATAACTGGAATTCCTTTACGAACAAAACGTTTATAAAGCCTTTTAAAATTGTCATCAATATTTTGTGTATCATTTTTATCGTCTTTACTCCAAATTTTTGTACCATTTTCATTCATTGTAAAATTATAAGGAATATACTCATGAATGGATACAATGATATGGTTATCCTTAGGTATGATAAACTCATCTAAGGCTTCTTCATCAGATGAATTGCAGTATGGCGCTATCATTAAATAACGTTTTTTATTTTCATTTGGAGCCGTGCGTATTGTTTCTACAAAGGAAGCATTTAAATTATTTAGCACTTCTCTTGCTTCTTCATTTCCAGCATTCCATTCAAACTCAGTTTCAACTAATCGAGGCTCATTCATAGCTTCAAATATTAAATGTTCATCATAATTCTCAAAGTGATGCGCAATTTGTGACCATGTTGAGCACAAAATTTTCTTGGCGTTCTCTTGATTTTCATAGGTTGGCATAAACCATTTGTCGTGATGAATGTCAATTATTGCATACATATCATTGTCAATAACATAGTCAACAACCTCCTGTACTCTAATCATCCAATTCTTATCAATTATTCCTTTTTCATTCATATGTTCATACCATGTAACAGGAATTCTAATTGTTTTAAATCCACTAGCTTTAATTTCATCTATCATAGCTTTAGTCGTAACAGGATTTCCCCAAAATATCTCATAAATTTCAGGATCACCATTTAAAATACTTGTGCTATGAACATCAAGAGAATTCCCTAGATTCCATCCAGCATTCATATTTTTCACAAATCGAATACTGGATGATTTTTCATAAATATATATTTTAAAGCACATTATACATATTAGAATAATTAACACAGTCACAATTATATGATATAATTTAGATGAAATCCATTTCTCTGAGTTCTTCTGTTTTCTTTGGCTTTGTATCATTTATTGGCTCTTCCTCCTCTGACCCCAAAATTCTTACTTCTTCAATCCAGTCTTCTAATAATTTTCGTTTTTCATTATTTGTATGAATATCATTGTAGTTCTCAATTGTATACAATGCAATATTTTCTTTTATTGTCCGTTCATATTTACAACTAAACTCTAAGCCCTCTACTGGTATTAATTTCAATGTTTTTTTGTTTTCTTGTATATTCACGAGTATATATTTATAGTTAAAGTTTACAACATGAATCAGTTCTTCTTTTTTTGTTTTTACATATTGATTTACATTGATTCTAGGAAGCTTTCTATTCTCATAAACTATTTCCTTTGCTCGGTTAGAAATATTTAATTTTAAGTCGTCAAAGCTACTAAGAGAATCAGACAAGCTTAAGGGCAACGTTGGTACTCTATCATATATAATTTGCAAATAGTCTTGATAGGAATTGCACATGTCCGTTACAAAAAAAGCATATTTCCAGCCTCCTTTGGTTGCACCAACATGAACGATTTTTCCTTTTATTTTCGCATAGTATCTGTCTGTTTTTAATTCAATATCAACATTATTTTCATCGTCTATATCAACTGGATGATTTAAAACAACTGAAATTCCTGTTTCAGAAAAATCTTTTGTTTTGCATGTAACTGAAATAAATTTATCACGAATCAAACAGTCAACCTGCGCATTTACTCTTTCACTCTTTCGAATAAACGCTCTTCCTTGCACAAAGAAAAACGACATCACTAAACTGAATAAATTTGCTAATAACCAGAACATTACAACAATTGGGTTTAGTGTTCCACTTACAAAAATGAGACGAATACAGTTTATAATACCGATAACTGATAAAATAATTAAAACAGCGAAAGGAATCATATATGCAATATTTTTTCCTTTTTCATATTCAACTTTGCCTTTGTTGGTTACTTTGAACTTTTTTAGCGTAATTCCGAAGGTTTCTAGTATGACAGGGAACAACATAAATGGGAATAATAGAGTTTCATATACATTAGTCCATTTTGTTGTGCGAATATTTCTACTCAGCATTTTTAATGAGATGTTGCTAGTTATATACATTGGGAGCCAGAATATCAAAATTTCTAACAACGTACACTTTAAAACAACATAACCAAATGTCGCAAAAAGTATTGGTGACATAATATAAATGAGTTGCTTGATTGGTGTATACCAATACCAAATAGATGCCATATAGTTAATCTTTTGCCCTAAAGTTAGTTGACGTGTAGAACAGATATGTAATTTTCGTCCTGTAGCAATTACGCCTCTTGCCCAGCGAATACGTTGTTGAATCAAGCTCTTAAGATCTGTTGGAGATAATCCTGATGCCAATACATCATTAATTGCATAACAAACATATCCTTTTTTTTGTAGTAAAATCCCCGTTGCAAAATCCTCTGTAATAGCCTCGGTAAAGAAACCTCCAACATTAACCAAAGCTTCTCTTGATAATACTGTATTAGAACCTCCATAAATAACGCTATTTGTTTTGTTTCTAGAAACTTGAATGTCCTTATAAAAGTAGTCTTGCTCATTTGGAATTCTATTTTCAGAAAAAAGGTTAAACTGAAACAAATCGGGATTGTAAAAGCTTTGTGGTGTCTGAACAAAGCCGAGTTTGATCCAGTTCTTTGGCTCTCTATCCTTATTTTTAATTTGTACATCTACAAAATATGGAACTGTTTTCATTAGAAAGTCATGTTTGGGAATCATATCTGCATCTAGAGTTACAATTAATGAAGATGTGGTAACTGTCATAGCGTGATTTAAATTACCGGCTTTCGCTCCTTTGTTATCTTCTCTATCTATGTAATGAACTCCCATTTCTTGAGCTAATTCGCGCACTTGTGGTCTTCTTCTATCATCACACAAATAGATATGGACTTTGCTTTTATCAGGGTAGTCCATATGTAAGGATCCATTTACTGTTTTAAATAATAAATCATTGGCTTCACTATATGTTGCAATATAGATATCCACATCAGGAAACAAATCAGTTGAAACATTAGGCACGGGGTAATTTTCAATTTTGTGCATATTAAAATAATGCACACCAGCTTCTAGTGCGCCAAATACCTCTACAACGATCAAAGCTATGCCCGCAATCAATGATACCCAACCAAATTCAGTTGGTATTGTATAAAAAATTCGCCAGATTAAGTATACAATTGTTAATACTACGTTAAGCATAAGCCATGCCTTGTTTTTGTATTTTCGCAAATTCATCTTTTTCATACTGTAAAATATTACCTCGCTTTTCATCTTATGATATCTTTATAAACAATAGCAATATAGTTCTATGCTATTTTATAGGTATGATAGTACTTGTCTTTCTATGTTTAAATTTCCTTTTTATATTTTTATTTATTTATTTGGAATATTTCTTTCCATTAAAATCTTTCCATCACTATAAAAAACCTTATCACCTAATCCAGTATAAAATAATTTAGTATTCAGTTCTTCACAAGTTTCTTTTATAATTTCATCCGCATCATTTGAAGTAATAACCGCATAAGTGGGTTGTGTTGCTCTAATAAATTGTTGGGAATTCATGTTTGCTCGACCGTGACAAGGTATTTTGCAAAGGTCAACCTTTGTCCAACTAACCAACAACAATTCTTCAATTCTTTTTTTCTCAGAGTCCCCTGTAAAAAGCATACTCACTTTGCCATGCTTTACCAAGGTAACCAATGAGTAATTATTATCCTTTTCATAATTTTTCTCCAATGGTGGATATATAAGTAAATCCATCTCTGCTATTGAAAACTTACGAGTTAAAGTTGGATATATTATGCGAATACCATTTGTATTTGCTTTGTCGTTTAACTTTTTGAGGTCTTCATTGTTTTTAGGGTAATAAGGTTGTATAATATTTTTCACTTCAAAATTATCTAAAATGTCCAATGTACTCCCAATATGGTCTTTATCTGGGTGTGTTAAAATTAAATACTCAATACTGGATACATCTTTTTCTTGCAAATAATTTACTACTTTCTGTGCATCTTGTTTTTTCCCTGTATCAATCAACACATTCAATTTTCCTTGCTGTATAAGAATACAGTCTGCATCTTCTTTAAGTTCTAGAAACGAGATTTCCACCGGTGCTCCTTGTGAAATATCTTTAATATTTTGCAAATGAATAATCCAATATGCAAAATATAAAATTGCAAAAAGAGTAATCCAACCCAAAATACTAATTATTTTTCTATACATCAGCTAACCTCCATATTTTAAATAATATATTTTATTTTTTATCTTCACTTTCAAAAAAAGGAAAAGCTTCCTCTTTTATATTATGTGGATACAACTCTATAAATATATAATCAAATGTATTATCATCTAAATATTTTTCGATGTCTACCGCATTCGATGTAGCCAACGGCCAAATCATATGTATTTCACTACATAACGGTGACAAAAAAGAAAGAGTTGGAGAAAAATAGGAATCTCGTATACATAAAATTTTAGGACCATCGGGATTTTTCTTATTGGTTATTTTGTCCCAAGGGTTAATTGTTTCAATATATGCGTCATATTTAGAAACAGAATAAATTTTAGATGAATAAAGTAGATCCAATTGTAATATTGATTGTTCAAAACTACCTTTTTTACTCTTTAAACGACCATCAAGATCCTTAGCTTCCCAAATCAATTCTGTTTTAAATTTAGGCGTAATAAG
>JBAQWI010000505.1:0-2031 GCA_049298835.1 Oscillospiraceae bacterium | reverse complement strand
GACATCGCCAGTATCTTTTTTGCACTTTTCATAATAACCTCCATAATTGTTTAATGTTGTTGTGCTGTTTGCACAACTTACATTAACATTATAACCATTCTATTCATGAGGCTCAACCCCACAATCTTGTGCTTTGTTGGAATAATTTGTCACGTTGTATGGAATGCACACGGTAGATTCGGTCATATTATCTTCATTGGTGCGCACAGTTAAGCCATAGTGGTTTCCATAAATGAGTTGAATTCGTTCGTTCACATTGCGGATGCCCACACTGCGTTGATTTTTTGTCTGGGTTTCTCCCGATAGTAAGCTTTGAATAAACCGCTCATCTTGTAGCGTAAGCGGTGCTCCATCGTTCAAAATTGAAATCCAGAGCTCATCTTCTACCTGCTTAATACAAATTTCAATCGTGCCACCTTTGGCTGGCTCGATGCCATGCACCACCGCATTTTCTAGCAACGGCTGAATCATCAGTAGTGGTACTTCGCAGTCCAAAAGTGTTGTGTCAATCTGCTTCACAATGTGAATACGCTTTTCAAAACGGTGCTCCAAAATGTACAGATACGAATCCAAAAAGCTTATTTCCTCACGTAGTTTCACTATCTTATTGGAGTTTCTACCCGTTTGCGCACGCATAATAACACTAAGTGCACGTAGCATTTTGGAAATTTCTGTGCCACGCTCTCCCCCGAGCATTTGTGCCTTCCAGTTGATGATTTCGAGCGTATTATTGACAAAATGCGGATTAATTTGGCTTTGTAATGCTTTGATTTTCGCCTCACGCAAGTTAAGCTCTTCCTTATATACACGATTAATTAGATGCTCTATGCGCACGGACATTTCGTTGAATCCCTGAATAAGAAAGCCGAGTTCATCGCCCACTTCATAGGGAATTGTTACACCCAGATCGCCTTGTTCCATCTGTTTGAACGCCACTGTCAATTGCTCAATTGGTACTGTGATGCTCCGATAAAAACGATACAATAGTATAGAAAGCGCCACTAAAATCAACAAGACTACACCGACAACGCTTAGTACTAAAACACGCTCTTCTTCCATCAACTGATACTTCATCACTTTTGTTTCGTAGTGCAAGGTGAAGTCTTTTTCCTTGATTGTATCGGTGCAAGAAAGCACCTTAGACGGATCTTTCTCGAAATTTTCTGAATCAATTGCACCAAGATAAACTTGGCTACCTTCGAGTGTAATATCGGTGTAGTCCGAAAAATAATTGTTGTTTAAAAATTCTTTAAAAAAAACAGACGGTTTTATTTCGGTTACAATCACGCCATATGGCTCAAACGTTTTTGTGGAAATAAGATTGCGCAAAATATAGATGTGGCTTTCATACACAAAAAAACCTGTTTTTGTTTGTAGCTGTCTTGTTTGTTCTTGCAAATTAGGCTTGACATCACGAATGAAATCGTTGATACGGTTGTATCCATCGGCTGTAACGGAATAAATTTGATTTGGGTTGCATTTTAACACAATTGCTGAAAACAGGATTTCTTGGTTGAGATAGAACTTGTTTTTGAGTGTTTGGGTAAGATATCCATACACCTGTGCTTCATTAATCTCTCCTTTTTTATGCAAAGTACTGTATTTCTCTACCGCACCCTCATACACAATATCCTTTGATAATTTGATTGCTGCTGTGATGCGCTCTGCCGCCATTTCTGCCGCATATTGTGCTTGAACAGCAACTTCATCTTGTCGCTTTTTCTCTAAAATTTCGTCTTGATACAGCTTTACAAACACCATTAAAAAGATAAATGGCACCACAATCGCAATCATCACTATAAACATAATTTTTCGTTTGATGGTAACTGTATTTCCTTGCATTTGTGCCACCTCCTTTTTAAATTATCCCTGTTCGAGCGCTATTTGTATTTGCTGTTGCAATCGCACAAAATCGTCCAAGCTTTGTGTGAGGTTGCTTTCTTTGTTGCGTGCACGCCACGTTGTTTGAAACCGTTGCACTGTGGCATCTAGCTTATTTTGCAGTTGCGCTAGACTTTGCTTTTTTTGTTC
>JBAQWI010000504.1:0-11153 GCA_049298835.1 Oscillospiraceae bacterium | reverse complement strand
ATTTAGAACTGACGATATGCTTTTACAAGCAGGAGAAAAAGCGTCGGCTATGTTGTTGCGTGCTGAAAGTCAAATAGAGATTGAAAAGAAAAAAGCTGTGAATGAGATAAAAGATGAAATGGCTGATTTGGCAATTTCTGCTGCAAAGCAAGTCTTGAAAAAAGAAATGAACACGGCTGATAATGAGAAATTAATCAACGACTTTATCGAAAATGCAGGTGACATCAAATGGCAGAATTAGTAAGCCAAACCTATGCCAATGCACTGTTTGAGACGGCAATGGAAAGCAATTTGCAAGATGAAATTAAAACTCAGATTAATGATTTGTGTGAGATAATATCAAATAATTCTGACTACGTAAAAATTCTTTCTTCCCCAATTGTTGGAATAAAGGAAAAGCACGAGTTAGTAAATGCTACGTTTAACGGTAGGATTTCTGATTATTTGTTAAATTTAATTTTTGTGCTAGTTGATAATAACCGTTTTGCAATTTTCTTTGATGTAACAAGTGCATACAACAAACTTCATGATCGAAAACATAACATTTTGAGGGTTACAGCAGTAACTGCGACAGAGCTATCTGCATCTATGAAAGACAAGCTTCAAAACAAACTTTGTGAGTTGTCTAAAAAAGATGTGGTACTTTTAAATGAAGTTGACGAAACCCTCATTGGTGGAGTTTTGCTGAAATATGACAATATGGAAATTGACGGTAGTGTAAAAACTAAACTAGATGAGATAAAAAAACAAGTGAGGGCAAAAACCCTATAGCTATATATTTTTATTGGAATTATCATAACGATATATGTCCAGCTTTAAGCTGGTGTGTAGCGGGAAGGCGGAGAAAATGGAACTTCATAGTCAAGAAATTGCAAGCCTGATTAAACAACAAATCAAAGACTATAAAGGCAAGGTTACTCAAAATGACACAGGAACAGTTATGACTGTCGGCGATGGAATTGCTACAGTTTATGGACTTGAAAACTGTATGTCAAATGAGCTAATTGAGTTCGGTGACGGCGTTTTTGGCATGGCGTTAAACCTTGAAAAAGACTTTGTAGGAGCAGTTTTATTAGGTTCGGATGAAAATATAAAAGAGGGCGACAGCGTTAAACGTACAGGTAAAATTGTATCTGTACCAGTTGGTGAAGCACTTCTTGGACGTGTAGTAAATGCACTAGGACAACCGATTGACGGCAAAGGTCCTATTATAACTGACGAAACAAGACCGATTGAAACACCAGCACCAGGAATTATTGAGCGTCAAAGCGTAAACCGTCCACTTCAAACAGGAATTAAAGCGATTGACTCCATGATACCAATTGGCAGAGGTCAACGTGAGCTTATTATTGGTGACCGTCAAACTGGTAAAACAGCAATTGCATTAGATACAATCATTAACCAAAAGGGCAAGGACGTTATCTGTGTCTATGTTGCAATTGGACAAAAGCGTTCAACAGTAGCACAGGTTGTGGATACTTTGCAAAAAAATGGTGCAATGGATTATACCATTATCGTTTCGGCAACAGCGTCAGAACTTGCGCCACTTCAATACATTGCGCCTTATAGCGGATGTGCTATGGGTGAATATTTCACATACAAGGGCAGAGATGTGCTTTGCGTTTATGATGATCTTTCAAAGCAAGCAGTTGCTTATCGTACTCTGTCATTGCTATTAAAACGCCCACCAGGACGTGAAGCATATCCAGGTGACGTATTCTATTTACATTCAAGACTTTTAGAGCGTGCTGCAAACCTTAGTAAAGAGGCAGGTGGAGGCTCGTTGACTGCACTTCCAATTATAGAAACACAGGCAAGTGATGTGTCTGCTTATATACCAACAAATGTTATCTCAATCACAGACGGACAGATTTTCCTTGAAACAGAACTGTTTAACGCAGGTGTTCGACCAGCGGTAAATCCTGGTATCTCTGTATCTCGTGTTGGTGGTAACGCTCAGATTAAGGCTATGAAAAAGGTTTCTGGTTCATTGAAACTACTTTATTCGCAGTATCGTGAGTTACAGGCATTTTCACAATTTGGTTCTGATTTGGATAAAGACACAAAAGCAAGACTTGCACAAGGCGAGCGTATTGTTGAGGTTCTAAAGCAAGGACAAAATTCACCTCTATCAGTTGAGCATCAAGTGTTGATTATCTATGCGGTAGTCAATAACTATTTGAGTGAGATTGCAGTTGACAATATTGCTGAGTATGAAAAAGAAATGTTTGAGTTCATAGACACAAACCACAGTGAAATTATTGACACGATCGAGAATGAAAAAGACCTTTCAGATGAACTTAAAACGGCTATAAACGTGGCATTGGTTGAGTTTAACAAGCAATTTTTAGCAACTAAATAGCGGTGACCAGGGTGTGCCCCATTGGGTATCGGTCGTCCGTCGATAACACACAAATTAAAATTATCATTGTAGGGGCGAATAGTATTCGCCCAAGGAACGGATACTATCCGTTCCCTACATTACACCAACAATAAGGAGTTGAAAATATGGCTGGCGGCTCAATGAAGGACATCAAGCGTCGCATTAAAAGTATCGAAAGCACGGGGCAGATTACCAAAGCGATGGAGCTTGTTGCTTCATCTAAGCTAAGACACGCGAAAGAGCGTGCAATAGCGGCTGCACCGTTTTTTGATGAACTTTATAACACTATCTGCGATATTTCAAGCTACAATAGTGACTTTTCTTCCGTTTATGTACAGCCTCGTGAAGTGAAAAACAGCTTGTTTATTATCATTGCGGGCGATAGGGGGTTGGCGGGAGGATACAATTCAAATGTCCTAAAGCTTGCAAATAAAGCGATGAACGGCAAAAATGTAAAGGTACTTGCAATCGGTAAAAAAGCAGTTGACCATTATGAAAAAGCGGGAATTATGGTTGCAGGTTTTGCGGGTGTTGCTGAGGATATTGACCATTTACGTGTTGAAAAAATAGCTAAGGTTGCCATTGACATGTATAAAATCGGTGAGGTAGATGAGGTTTTTATCTACTATACCCAGTTTATATCAGCCCTAAGCCAAGAGGCGTTGGCACTCAAAGTGTTGCCGCTTTCTGACATAAGCGAGAATAAAGTACAAAAAGCATATGTAGAATATGAGCCCTCTCCAGAAGAGGTTTTTGATACAATTGTTCCTTACTATGTAAGTGGGATAATTCATGGCTCTGTGGTTGAAAGCTATGCCTCTGAACAGGGTGCAAGGCGAACTGCGATGGAGTCTGCAAATGACAATGCAAAGGATATGATTGACAAACTGTCACTCAGCTATAATCGTGCAAGACAGGCTGCAATTACGCAAGAAATTTCTGAAATTGTTTCTGGTGCTGGAGCAGCAGGTTAAACCTGACATTACTTCGCACACAAAGAAAATATCAATATAGAGGGAGAACGTATATGGCTTTAAATAATATTGGCAAGGTTGTGCAGATTATCGGACCTGTACTTGACATTAAGTTTGAAAAGGACTGTTTGCCTAATTTGCTAAATGCAATTGAGATTGAAAAGGACGGCAAAAAGCTTATCGTTGAGGTTGCACAGCATATAGGCGATGACGTTGTTCGCTGTATTTCAATGAGCTCAACTGATGGTTTAACTAGAGGGATTAAAGCTATTGACACAGGTTCACCAATTACCGTTCCTGTTGGAGAGCAGACTTTAGGAAGAATTTTTAATCTACTGGGCGAGGCTGTTGATAACAAACCAAACCTTGAAAATGTAAAGCGTATGCCAATCCACAGAGAAGCTCCCGCTTATGATGAGCAACAAGCTTCTACTGAAATCTTGGAAACAGGCATTAAGGTTATCGACTTAATCTGCCCTTATCTAAAAGGTGGTAAAATTGGATTGTTCGGTGGCGCTGGAGTTGGTAAAACCGTAATCATTATGGAGCTTATCAATAACATTGCAAAACAGCATGGTGGTATCTCTGTATTCAGTGGTGTTGGAGAGCGTACTCGTGAAGGTAACGATCTTTATAACGAGATGATTGAGTCTGGAGTTATCGATAAAACTGCCCTAGTTTATGGACAGATGAATGAGCCACCAGGAGCAAGAATGAGAGTTGCACTTTCAGGACTTACTATGGCGGAGCATTTCCGTGACGAAATGGGACAAGACGTGCTACTGTTTATTGATAATATTTTTAGATTTACACAAGCAGGTTCTGAAGTTTCAGCACTTCTTGGTCGTATGCCTTCAGCAGTTGGATATCAACCAACTCTAGCAACTGAAATGGGTGCTCTTCAAGAGAGAATTACATCTACAAAACGTGGTTCTATTACTTCAGTTCAAGCTGTATATGTACCAGCTGATGATCTTACCGATCCAGCGCCTGCTACAACGTTTGCACATCTTGACGCAACTACAGTTTTGTCAAGATCAATTTCGTCACTTGGTATCTATCCAGCGGTTGATCCGCTTGATTCTGATTCAAGAATGCTTTCACCTGAGGTTGTTGGCGAAGAGCATTATAATATAGCAAGAAAAGTGCAAAAGATTTTGCAACGTTATAAGGAACTTCAAGATATCATTGCAATTTTGGGTATGGATGAGCTTTCTGATGAGGATAAGACCACCGTTGCAAGAGCTAGAAGAATACAAAACTTTCTATCACAACCATTTACTGTGGCAGAGCAATTTACAGGAATTCCTGGTAAATATGTACCTCTTGCTGAAACAGTTAGAGGATTTAAGGAAATTATCGAAGGTAAATATGATACTTTACCAGAATCAGCATTTTTATTTGTTGGTTCAATTGATGAAGTGATTGAAAAAGCAAAGGCAGGATCGTAATTCTTTAAAAAATAAAACTAACAACGCAGGCATGGAGGTTAGACCTTAAGATAAACCATGTGTGCGATATAGATACAGGCTTAGCCTGTTGGAGGTGAAACCTAATGTCAACATTTAAGCTAACAGTGGTAACTCCAAGTAAAGTATTATTTGACGATGAGGTAACTAGTATTATCGTTCGCACAACCAGTGGAGATGTCGGAATACTTAGCAATCATTCAAACTATGTTGCTCCACTCGATATTGGTATGATGAAGATTGTGTTCGAGGGTAAAAGTAAATTTGCCGCAGTTGCAGGTGGAATGATAAAGGTTGACAAGGAAAAAACCACTATTTTGACCAATACTTGTGAGTGGGTTGAAGAAATTGACGTGGAGCGTGCAGAGCGTTCTGCCGACAGATCACGAGAATATCTAAAAAATCCAACTGAGTTGCATACTGTAGAAGTGGCTGATCTTAAATTAAAACGTGCGCTCAACCGTATTGCAATTGCTACAAAAAAATAATAAAAGGCTTTGTTAAAAGGTTAAACCTTTCAACAAAGCCTTTGTCTTTTCGTTAAGAACTTTTAGCAATTTGAATTGTTACAAACTTTCCTTTAATTTTATAAAGGTTTTTTCGTTTTCAACGTTAAATGCTGTAATATCCTTTAGTGTTTTCTTCACCAATCCTGTTAAGATTTTATTTGGTCCACATTCAATAAATCTGTCAGCACCTGCCGCTTGCATTGCATTAAGTTCATCGACAAATAAAACTGGAGAAGCTAAGTGTTTGCCTAAATACGACACCATATCGGAAAAATCATCTAGTTTTTTGCCATTGACATTTGAGTAGAAGTCTATATTTGGATTAGCAAATTTAAAATTGGAAATACCATCCATGAATTCATCAGCACCACTTTGCATAAGCTTTGAGTGGAATGCGGCACTAACATTAAGTTTTACCACACGTTTTCCCATTCCAGTAAATATTGCCATTGCGGACTCAACTGCTACGGCTTCACCAGAAATTACTGTTTGTGCTGGTGAATTGAAATTTACAGGAATAACATAGCCTGCAACACTTTCGCAGACACTGGTAATTTCATCGGCGGGCAAACCTAGTACTGCGCACATTGCAGAGTTTTGCCCTTTTGCACAGTTGTTCATAGCCGTTGCACGAACCTTAATAATTTTAAAGCCATCTTCTAGCGAAAGCATGCCACTGCAAACCATTGCCGCATATTCGCCAAGAGAATGACCAGCAACCATATCTACAGATATGCCTAGTTTTTTTACAGCCTCATATGCTATAATGGAGGTAGCAAAAATTGATGGCTGTGCAAGTTTTGTTTGGGATAGGGCCTCGTCACTTTCTTCAAAGCAAGTTTTTTTGAGATCAAAGCCTAGAATATCACTACCGACTGTATATACATATTCTAAATCTGGAAAAAGTGCAAGCAGTTCGCTACCCATTCCTTGATATTGGGAGGATTGTCCTGAAAATAATATTGCTGTTTTTGACATGAATATAACCCCTTTTTCTAAATTAAAAATTGTTTATTTTTTGTTAAAACTGTATGAACAAAAATGCTTTTTATTGACAAGCTTTCACAAAACCTATAAGATATAAAAATAAGTGTGTAAAAATACTTTAAAATTTGGAATAATACAAATAGTATATCATAACATAGATTGCCTTTCAAGGTTTGTTTTTGATAGTTATTTTGGTGTATATAAAATAGGAGGTGTCAATGTTGGGTGTTTCTATTATAGGTACAGGAATGTACGTTCCTAATACAGTTGTCACAAACGACGACTTTGCAAAAATTGTTGATACAAATGATGAATGGATAACATCTAGGACTGGTATAAAAACCAGACATATTGCAACTGATGTTACAACTTTTCAAATGGGTGGGTTTGCGGCTCAAAAAGCATTAAAAAGTGCAAAACTTTCGGCAGATGATATTGATATGATTATTGTGTCTACTGTAACTGGCGATTATGTAACCCCATCGACTGCTTGCTTGGTTGCAAATGAAATTGGGTCAATAAATGCGGTATGCATGGATGTTAATTGTGCTTGTGCAGGTTTTGTATATGCTCTTGATATGGCAAGAAGATATCTTTTTGATGATGAATATAAAAACATTTTGATTGTGTCGAGTGAGATGCTTTCAAAAATTACAGACTATACAGACCGGGCTACCTGTGTTTTATTTGGCGATGGTGCAGGTGCTTGCGTGGTGACTAAATCCGATAAACTCTTTACCTGTGTTTTGGGTGGAGATGCAAGTGGAGTTTCAAAGCTGTTTGGCAGAGGAATTCCTCCGTCCAATCCATTTATGAAGGAGCCTTTTGACAAAATGTCAGACGGGTTTGTTGAGAGTAATGGCAATTCGCTTTATATGGATGGCAGAGAAGTGTATAAATTTGCAACAAAGGTGATGCCCCAAGCTGTAATAAAGGCTTGCGAGAAAGCTCATATTACTCCAGAAGATCTTGCGTTGATTATACCTCATCAGGCTAATATAAGAATTGTTGAAACTGCTGCAAAGAACTTAAAACTTCCAATAGAAAAGTTTTTTATAAATATACAAAAATACGGAAATATGTCAAGCGCTTGTATTCCAATTGGAATTGATGAAGCATCAAAAATGGGCATAATAAAAGCTGGTGACAAAATTTGTATCGTAGGTTTTGGTGCGGGATTAACATATGGAGCCGCTGTTATTGAGTGGTAACTACAAAAATCAAAACACCATAGTTCATTTGTTCTTTTTTAGGAGGAAATAGTATGAATACACAAATTACAAAACTTTTGGGAATTAAATATCCTATTATACAAGGTGGTATGGCTTGGGTTGCGACAGCAAGCCTTGCGGCTGCCGTTTCGAATGCAGGTGGTTGTGGACTTATCGCTGGGGGCGCTGCTCCTGTTGAGGTGATAAGAGCTGAAATTAAACGTGCAAAAGAACTAACTTCAAAGCCGTTTGGCGTTAATATTATGCTGATGAGTCCCTTTGCTGAAGATTTAATTAACCTTTGCATTGAAGAAAAGGTAGCAGTAGTTACTACTGGTGCTGGCAACCCAGCTATTTATATTCCTGCGCTCAAAGCGGCAGGGATTAAAGTCATTCCTGTTGTTCCAAGCGTTGCACTAGCCAAAAGAATGGAACGTGCAGGGGCAGATGCGGTTGTCTGTGAAGGAATGGAAGCTGGTGGACATATCGGTTCGCTCACAACAATGACATTGGTGCCACAGGTTGTAGATGCAGTTACTATTCCAGTTATCGCCGCTGGTGGTATTGCAGACGGACGTGGTGTTGCGGCGGCATTTATGCTGGGTGCACAGGGAGTCCAAATTGGAACACGCTTTTTGGTTGCCAATGAGTGTGAAATAAGTCAAGCATTTAAAGATAATGTCATTGATGCGAAAGATACAAGCACAGTAATTACAGGTGCATTTACAGGTCATCCTGTTCGTACCCTTAAAAATAAGAATGCTAGAATGATGCTGAATGTTGAAAAAGAGGGCATTTCTGTAGAAGAGTTTGAAAAACTTGGGGCTGGCTCACTCAGAGCAGCGGTAAAAGATGGCGACGAAGAAAAAGGTAGCTTTATGGCAGGACAAATTGCAGGTATGGTAAACAAAGAGCAAACTGCATCTGAAATAATAAATGAAATTATGCAAGAAACAAAACAATTGATGACTAGCATAGAGCTGATAAGAGGTGTTAATTTTGAATAAGACTGCACTAATCACAGGATCTTCGCAAGGAATTGGCGCTTGTATTGCAACACGACTTGCAAAAGATGGATTTAACATTGCAATTAATTGTCGCTCTGAAATTGAGGCTTCAAACGGTGGACTAGAAGTGAAAAAAGCGTGTGAAGAATTTGGCGTGTCTGCTGAATGTTTTGTCGCTGATGTATCTAGTTTTGAAGAATGTAACACAATGGTAAAAGCAGTCAAGGAACGTTTTGGAACGATTGATGTATTGGTAAACAATGCAGGAATAACAAAAGATGGTTTGATTGCTCGTATGAGCGAGGATCAATTTGATATTGTTACAAATGTAAACTACAAGAGTGTATTTAATATGACAAGGCATATTGCTCCAATTATGATGAAACAACGTTCAGGACGAATTGTAAATATGTCTTCCGTTGCTGGACTTTATGGAAATGCAGGTCAATTTAACTATTCTGCTTCAAAGGCTGGAATAATTGGAATGACGTTGTCTGCGGCAAAAGAACTAGGATCTAGAAATATTACAGTAAACGCAATTGCTCCTGGATTTATCGAAACGCCAATGACAGATGTTTTAGACGAAAAGGTAAAAGAAAATATACTATCACAAATTGCATTAAAGCGTTTTGGCAAGACTTCAGAGGTTGCGTCTACCGTTTCTTTCCTTGCGTCAGAAGACGCAAGCTATATAACCGCACAAGTAATTGTTATTGACGGCGGTTTGTCGATGTAACAGTGACAAAAGAATTTCGTTTAACAAGTTTTACAGATATATTTTGTGTACTTAATCCGTGATAACACTTGTGCGACTTTAAAGGTAAATGCCACTAAAATGTTATCATTAAACTCAGGAGGTAAATATGAAAAGAGTAGTAATCACTGGTATGGGGGCAATATGCTCTATTGGAACAGACAAGGATGAAGTTTGGGATAGCATAAAAAGTGGACGTCATGGAATTTCTCTAATAGAAAGTTTTGATGTATCAAATTGTGATGTTAAACTTGCAGCAGAAGCCAAAAACTTTGATCCATTAAAGTATTTTGAAAAAAAAGATCTTAGACGTACTGATCGCTATACTCAATTTGCAGTAGCGGCGGCGACCGATGCAATTAAAGATTGTGGCACTGAATTTGAGGATCTTGATCCATTTCGTGTTGGCGTAATTGTTGGCAGTGGAATCGGTGGACTTCACAGTATAGAAAAAGAACATTTAAACTTGATAGAAAAGGGTAGTAATCGTGTTTCGGTTTTCTTTATACCGATGATGATTAGCAATATGGCTGCTGGAACTATCTCAATAAAATATAAATTTAAGGGTATAAACTTCGCACCTGTAACGGCTTGTGCAACCTCTTCACACGCAATCGGAGAAGCGTATAGAAACATTAAGCATGGATACATAGATGCTTGCATTGCAGGAGGATCAGAGGCGGCAATTACTGAATTTTCTATTGCAGGATTTGATAATATGAAGGCACTTACCCACGTAGAAGATGCAAACAGAGCATCAATCCCTTTCGATAAAGAGCGCAGTGGTTTTATTATGGGCGAGGGTGGAGCAATTCTTGTAATTGAAGAGCTTGAGCACGCAAAAGCAAGGGGGGCTCATATCTATGCTGAAATAGTGGGCTATGGCGCAACTGGTGACGGATATCATATGACAAGTCCAGACCCAGAGGGAACTGGTGCTGCCAAAGCGATGGAACTAGCTTACAATGAAGCAGGAATTTCTGCTGATAAAGTTGACTATATCAATGCACATGGCACATCAACTGGATTAAACGATAAATATGAAACAATAGCAATAAAAAAGGCATTTGGCGACCATGCAAGAAAGCTTGCAATCAGTTCAACCAAATCAATGACAGGACATCTATTGGGTGCCGCTGGTGCAATTGAGGCTATGGTGTGTGCAAAAGCATTAGAGGAAGGTGTTATTCCTCCAACTATCGGTTTTTTAGTTACTGATGAGGATTGCGACCTTGACTATGTCACTGATGGTACACGTAAACAAGAAATTACCTATGCAATTTCAAATTCTTTAGGCTTTGGTGGTCATAATGCAAGCCTTTGCTTAAAGAAATATACTGATTAGAGGAGAGAGATTTATGGCGGATATAAGATTAACTCTTGAAGAAATAAACCAGCTAATGGATAAATTAGTTGCAACAAATTTAGGCGAGCTGTCTATAGAAGATGGCGACTTTAAAATTAAAATATGTGCTAAAAAGCCAGAGAATATTCCTATGCAAATGGCTACACAATCGTTTTCACAACAGCCAGTTGGACAATTAAACGGAACTCCTACCCCAATAAACATTCCACAGGCAAAGCCTGAGGTTTGCGGAAATATTATGAAGTCCCCAATCGTTGGTACGTTTTATGTCGCAGTTTCACCAGACAAACCTCCATTTGTAACGGTAGGCTCGAAGGTTAAAAAAGGCGATATTTTGTTTGTTATTGAGTCAATGAAGCTTATGAATGAAATACAAAGTGACTTTGACGGTGAGATTGTAGAAATTTTAGTTGTTAATACACAAGGGGTTGAATATAACCAACCGATTATGATAATAAAATAATTCATACAAGTATATAACGAAGCATTATGA
>JBAQWI010000503.1:0-5510 GCA_049298835.1 Oscillospiraceae bacterium | reverse complement strand
GTATGGCAGTGGCAAGTGTTGCGGTAGCGTTGATACCACTTGCGGCGAAAAATATAGTTACGCTATTTTTAATTTGTATAATAATCGGGGCAAGCGAGTATTGTTTGGCGAGCTTAGTGGATTGTTGGTGTATCAAACTATCTGAAAAACATCCAGTTAATTTTGGAATGGGAAGAGCAGTAGGCTCATTGGGCTATGCGATAACTGCTTTAATATTTGGCTATATTTTCGCAAGGATGGATATGCAAATTACATTTTATATGCACTTCATAGCCTGTGCGATCTGTTTGATACTTATTTTAAAAACAGAGGGAGTGCCTCCCATAAAAGGAGAGGCTGTTGTCCAAAAGAAGAAGTCAACCTTTGGCAAAGACGTTTGTGTGCTTTTAAAGAATAGACAATATGTTATCTTTGTACTATGCGCGGCGATGACCTTTATTGGAAGTTCAGCCACAATATCCTTTCTTTCAAGTCTGTTAGAGCTTAGAGGAGGAACGGCTGAACATCTAGGCTATGCGCTGTTTATCCAAGCAGGGTTTGAAGTTCCATTTATGCTAATGTCTGCTTGGCTTATAAAAAAATTTAATATAAAATTTTTATTAGTATTTGCTTTTTTTGCCTATATCATCAAGTATTTGGCACCTGCTCTGATGCCGTCAGTATGGGGCATTATTCTTGTGCAATCATTACAAGGAATTTCTTTTGGAATTTTTTTACCAGCAGCGATGAAATATCTTGCGCTGATTTCCCCAGAGGGGCTAAAAGGTACTGCAACCACCTTAGCTGTTGCAGTTTACGTTGGCATTGGAAATATTGCTGGGAATGCAATCGGCGGGTTAATAGCAGATAATCTGGGAGTCCAAATGGTATATATTTTATCGGCTATATTAGCCTGTTGTTCTGCGGTAATCTTTTTGCTATTTGGGTTTAGTCGAAAAAGTGCAATAGAATAGAAAACAAAAATACCACCGGCTAAGCCAGTGGTATTTTTGTTCTTTAATCCTGTGAAATTTTCCTTGCTTCAAGATAAAATCTCTTATCGCAAGCCTCGCCCATAGAGAATGTTTTTCTAGGCAATGCGCCGTCTAAAATAACTGTTTTAAATAAATCATTTTTGTCCATACTAGGTAGGATAAATCCAATAGTATTAGTATCCTTGCATAGGGTTTTTACCACATTATCACCGTGGATATAATCAACTTCTCCAGAATGTGTAGTCAAGTATTCATCAATGAATACTTGTAAACTTCCTACTGGAAGATTAAGCGATGGGTTTGTAATATAAAGTGGATGGGTTTCAGCAGAAATTACAACATCAATACGTTGCGCACCCTCAACATAAGTATCGCTCAGTATGTATTTTTCACCAAGTGCTTTGATAACATCAGCAGAAGAAACATCAAATAGTACTCTGTGGATTGCCTCAAATTCAAGGGATTCATCGTGCAGATTAACAAGTTCCACTAGTGCATATCTTGCGGGATGATTTTTTGCATTTTCTTCGCCCAATTTTTCTTTCAAATTCATGTAGCATTTTCTCGCTGTCGCGAGGGAATGGTTGCCATCTCCAACTGCAAAAAGCAACAAATCTTTATCTGTAACAGAGTAACGTGCGTTAAAGTGTTCCTTGTCGGCAAGTTTTGCAATTCCAGCCAAAAGGTTGTTACAGCAAGTTTCATCTAGCAAATAACCTTTAATTGAACCGCTATCTTTCATCATAGTAAAGGAATAAATCAGTTCAAGGGAGGATTTTTTGTTTGACAGAGGTTTTATTACAGAGTTATCTTCGTCGTCAATCAAAAGCATAACATGAGGCAACTCAATTGGCGCATTTTCTCTAATTTTAACTCTAGGTGGTATTCTATCAAGAACAGTTCCCTCGGTTGCACGGATAGCAGACCCCGAACCAACTGTATAATCATAGGCTTCAAGGTCAATCATACCTATGATACCTTTTCTAACATTGCCGTTTTTCAGCGTACGTTCAACATAGATAAACGCATTTTGATATTCTTTAAACAGAGTATCTGAAAGATACTTTTTCATAGTATCATTTATGTTGTTAACCGTTTTATCAAAATCGGCAGTTTTAAGATATATCTCTGGGAAAACCATATTTAAAGCAGAGGGTTTGTCGCAAGCAATCTCTTTGACCGAGTTCCAATAGTCTGGTTCAGATGTATATTGGTCACATGCCACAACGCTAAATGCATTTAAATCAGCGTTTTGTGGAAGAAGGATATTGGCTTGTTTCATGATGTTATTGTTCATAAAGTAGTTACTCTCCTATGTTATATTTGGTACGGAAATTATTATAAATTCCCCTCTAAAGTAATGTCGGTAACTTTGTCAGAAGTTATAGTGATATAAATAATTGCGTTAGCATTATATTCTCCATACCAGCTATATGTATAAAATGTTTCTCCTTGGAGGTTTTCTCCTTCGTTAGCAACTTCTCCATCACCGCCTATGATGGAACTAACTTGTGCATAGGACATATCGTTTTTAATTCTTTTAAACTCTTCAGAGGAAACACCGCCAGCAAAGTAATATTCTTCTTGCGAATTTGGTGGTGAAAAACTGTCATCAGCTGCTTTATATCTATCATATACTCCATTGATATATCCAAAAGAATAGGACATAAGCCTTAGAAGTAAGTAAAAACAACATGCCATAGTAAGTATGACAACCCCTAAAATCCACCAATGATTTTTGTGTGGCTTTTGCGGATAGTTATACATATAAGGAGGTTGTTGCCCATAAGCCGATTGTTGACCATATGATTGTTGTCCATAAGATGGTTGCTGATATTGATTTGGGTATGGTGATTGGGGTGGTTGAGCAGGTTGTTTGTACTCGGTTTTAAAGTAAACAGTAGACAGGTCTAACCCGCAAAAATCACATAAGCGATTGTTTACAACATTTGAACAGCGTGGACACCTAACTGGTGAGCCGCCCATATAAGGCACTTGAATTGTTTCATTATTATTATATTGATTCATATTTTGATTACCTCCAAATTGCAGTAAATTACTACAACTAAATTATATCAATTTTTACACATCATGTAAAGGCATATGGAAAATATCTTACTTATCTAATAGTACAAAACCAAATGCAATTTAATATAGACAAATGGTGAAATAACTGAAAACTATATTTTGCTTGCCGAATAAATAAATTATGCATTAATTTGGCAAACATTATTATAAAAAAATCTTGAATAAAAATTAATTTGATGTTATTATTAAATAGGCTTTGTAAAAAAGTCAAATGTGGGGGGATTTATTATGCAAATAGGCTTTGACAATCAATTGTATGTTAAAAAACAGGCGGAATTTATTAGGAAGCGCATAGAACAGTTTGACAACAAACTATACTTAGAGTTTGGCGGAAAATTGTTTGATGACTATCATGCGTCGAGGGTTTTGCCAGGGTTTGACGTGAATGGAAAAATTAAGCTTTTGCAGGAGTTTAAAGATCAATGCGAGGTTGTTTTTTGCATCAATGCAGCTGATATAGAGAGAAACAAAATTAGAGCTGACTTTGGAATCACCTATGATCTTGATGTACTTCGTATTATTGACAATATGCGTGGCATGGGACTGTTGATAAATTCTGTTGTAATCACACAATATAATAATCAACATTCTGCTGATATATTTAGAAAAAAACTTGAGATGCGTGACGTTAAAACGTATTTACACTATCCAATTAAGGGGTATCCAACAAATATTGATTTAATTGTTTCTGATGCTGGATATGGAGCAAATGACTACATCGAAACTACACGTCCTCTTGTTGTAGTGACAGCGCCAGGACCTTGCAGTGGAAAGCTCGCAACTTGTCTTTCACAGCTTTATCACGAGTATAAACGTGATATTAAGGCCGGATATGCTAAATTTGAGACTTTCCCAATTTGGAATATTCCCCTAAAACATCCGGTGAATTTGGCATATGAGGCAGCAACTGCTGACTTAAAAGATGTAAATATGATTGATCCTTTCCATCTTGAAGCATACGGAAAGACATCAGTGAACTACAATCGTGATATTGAAGTTTTTCCAATTGTACGCACAATTCTACAAAGAATTACTGGCAAAAATGATATCTATCAATCCCCAACTGATATGGGTGTAAATATGGCAGGTTACGGTATAAGCGATGATGAGATTGTAAAATCCGCTGCAAAGCAAGAAATAATTAGACGCTATTACAAGGCTATTTGTGATAATAAACAGGGCAGAGTAGACATTGATACAGCAAATCACGTTGAACTTATTATGAAACAAATTGATCTCTCAAAGAACGATCGACCAGTTGTACAAAAAGCCAATGAGAAGTTTGAACAAACAGGTTCACAATCTGTTTCAATTATGTTAGATGACGGTCAGATTATTACTGGACGAGCATCAAACCTTATGAATGCAGGAGCAAGTGCTGTGCTTAATGCAATCAAGGTACTTGCAAAACTTCCAGACGAGTTGCATATGATTGCTCCAGCAGTTTTAGAACCAATTATTAATCTTAAAGGTAAGGTATTTAAAACCAAAAATACTGTTTTAAATATGGAAGAAGTTCTAATCGCTCTAAGCATAAGTGCGGCGACAAATGTAACGGTAGACCTTGCAATGTCAAAATTGCCATTGCTTGCAAACTGTGAGGCTCATTCTTCTCATATGTTAATACAAAATGATGATGATGTTTTCAGAAAATTGGGCATAAACCTAACTTGTGAACCATTATTTCCAACCAAAGACTTATATTTTATTTAATATAAAATACTGCCGACAGTAGCGACCCCTCAATAACGACACTTTTTGGTTACCGAAAAAAACTTCGGTTAAAAGCCAAATTGTGTAACGTTAAAAAAGGAGAGCTTCTGTGGGCAGTTTTTCATTTTGACATATCAGACTAAAACTGGTATAATTATTGATAAACAATTTTTTGCAATAAATTTTAAGGAATGATTATAAATGAAAAAGAAACATATTCGTATTATGGCACTAATACTTGCAGGAGTTATCATTTTAAGTGCTGTTTCAATGGCTGGAATTTCAATCCTTGGAGCATTTTAATTTCACAGATGCGTGGCAAAAGTTAGGGCGAATCCCTCTTGTTACATCTTGTAAACATTGCTAGTGACAAGGGATGTGCAGGAATGAAGTGGTACTGCCTTGATTGGAACACACCACTAATTAAATTTTATGAGAACTAGGTACCATTTTCATGAATGAATGGGCCACCTATAGATTAAACGAGCAATAGATTGCAGGTTATATACTAAGGAGTAATTTATGATGGAAAAAAACAATATTAAAACAACAATGCCAATGCCAGCGCTTGCGCTCAGGGGGCTTGTTCCTTTCCCAAAGGTGACATTTCATTTTGACGTTAAAAGAAACAAATCAATTCTAGCAATTAAAGCTGCAATGGATTTAGACCATAAAATTTTGATTGTAACTCAATCTGACATAAATGCCGAGGATCCAACCATTGACGATTTGTAC
>JBAQWI010000502.1:0-3173 GCA_049298835.1 Oscillospiraceae bacterium | reverse complement strand
ATTCTATCGTGAGTACATTCTTTGTCATCGTGTGCATTATGAGATGATAACATCATATCGTAAGTTTATCACTGAGTATTTTGAGAAAACAGCAGTCGCTAAATTCGTTGCAAGTCCAATGACAATTTATGACTACATACAGCAACATACCAAAGAGTTTGATGAGCTTGATTATGCGACAATCAGCGCAACACCAACAGGATTGCTTACTCTAGGGGTAGCGAGTAAACTCTCGCAAAAGATACTATTTGTTGCAATTTGTAGAACATTTGGAATTCCTGCTCGGATGAGTAGCATCGACCTTTCGCTTGAATATATGCAAAACAATGAGTGGCACACAATCGTACAATGTAAAGACTGTGAGCCTATTCGTAACTGCAAGTTGACATTGCATAAATTAAATAGCGAAATTTCCTTTGAGTATAGGAAAAATTATACAGTTGCCTTTTTAAATTGTGGAGTTTATAATTCACTAGGGTTTGAAGATATTGATTTTGTAGGGGATAAAATCACATATGAAATCCAAGCTGGAAATTATCGAATTATGACTACCAATCGTATGCCAAACGGTGATGTGCTGGCAAACATACAATTTGTAAACTTAGTTCAAAATGAGAGCCAAGAAATAACAATTGGCTTGCGAGAAAATCGTGAACTGGGTAATGATGGAGTTGTTGTTCCCGAAACTGTATTACAGGGTACAGATAAAGAAATCAAACCTTTGAGTCATATGCTAAACCAAAGCAAACATATGGTAGCGTGGCTTGCAGAGGGCGAAGAGCCTACAGAGCATCTGCTAAATGAGATGTTGGAACAGCAAGAAGAGTTTGTTAATAATAAAGATAGAATATTGTTTATTTTAAGAGGAGAACACTCCCTTGAAAACAAAAAACTCAACACCGTATACGAAAACATTAAAATGAAACTAGCGTATGTACCGCAAGAAACTTCGTTTGAAAGCGAAGCAGAAACTGTATTTGAAGCACTTCATATTGCCAATCGCAAGTTACCGTTGGTTATGGTGCTTGATGAACAGCAAAGGTGCATATTCAGTACATCTGGTTATAATGTCGGCACAGGCGCTATGATATTAAAATACCTTAAATAAGGAAAGAGGAAAATAGTATGATGCAGGAATGGTTTACAAAAGCAAAATTAGGAATTTTTATTCATTATGGGATTTATGCAGTTACTGGGGTTTCAGAGTCATGGTCGTTTCACAATGGAAACATCTCTTATGAAGATTATATGAAGCAACTTGACGGATTTACAGCTAAGAACTATGATCCTAAAAAATGGGCAGAGCTTTTTAAAAAGGCTGGTGCAAACTATGTAGTTATGACAGCCAAACATCATGATGGTGTAGCGTTGTTTGATACGCAATACAGTGATGCAAGTGTCGTGAAAAAGACTCCTGCAAAGAGAGATTTGGTCAAGGGTTATACCGATGCAGTACGTGAGCAAGGTATGAAGGTAGGAATTTACTATTCTTTGATTGACTGGTCACGAGAGGATTATCGCTCCGTTTATTCTGAGGAAACAAAACCAGAAGACTATGCAAAAGATAATGTATTTGCTTCTCCAGCAGGTGGCGAAGAAAACCCTGCACTTTGGGCGCAATTCCTAGAATTCAATAACAATCAAATGGCTGAGTTAATGCAAAATTACGGCACAATTGATTTGTTGTGGTTTGACGGTGACTGGGAAAGAAGTGCTGAACAGTGGAAAATGCCAGAGTTTAAAAACTATTTGCATAAATTAAACCCTAATGTAGTAACAAATTCTCGTTTACAGGGTTACGGAGATTATAAAACACCAGAGCAAGGAATCCCAATTTATGCCCCAGAAGGACCTTGGGAATTTTGCACTACAATCAATGATTCATGGGGATATTGCCAAAAAGACAATGACTATAAAACAAGCCGTCAAGTTGTAAGGATGTTTTGTGATTGTATTACATTGGGTGGCAATATGTTATTGGATGTCGGTCCTATGGAGGATGGCACAATTGATCCTCGACAAGAGAAAGTATTGCTTGACCTAGGCGAGTGGATTGATGATAACAAAGAAGCAATTTATGATACACAAAAAGGGCTTGATTACAACTTCTATTTAGGTGGAAGTACTTTAACTGATGATAAAAAGACACTTTACTTGTTTGTGTATGATAAACCTCAAGATAGTATTTGTCTCAAAGGAATTTGCAATACAATTAAAAATATTTCAGTCCTACATTCAGGTAAAGAACTTACATATACTACTACAGGTGGTGCTCCATGGAACAAAATACCTGGTACAATGTGGATTAATATTGAAGAGCAAGAGCTTCATCCTATGGTTACGGTTGTAAAAGTAGAATTTGAGGAGCCACTTGAACTTTATTATGGACATGGCGCAGTAATATCTCAAAACTAATATAGCTGTAGCGAACAAACACCAGAATGGAGCAACAAATATGAACTCTTATGTACCAAAACCCATTATAGGGTTTGAACCACCAATATATAGTTGCCAAAGAGCGACTAAGCCATTTGTTTTAGATGGAAAAATTGATAAGGACTTTTGGAAAGACGCACCGTACACCTGCGACTTTATGGATATTGAGGGTGAAACCAAAGCAACTCCACGTTTTCAAACCCGTGCAAAAATGCTATGGGATGATGAAAATATGTATTTTGCAGCTGAATTAATTGGCGATGAAATTTGGGGACAAGTATCCAAAAGAGATGATGTAATTTTTCAAGACAATGATTTTGAAATTTTTATCGACCCTGATTCCGATACCCATCAATATTATGAATTTGAAATGAATGCCAAAAATACAGTGTGGGATTTATTGTTAACCAAACCATATCGTGATGGTGGCACTGCAATTAATGCGTGGGATATTCAAGGATTGCAAACTGCTGTGCACATTGATGGTGAACTTAACAATCCAAGTGCAAAAAATAAACGCTGGACGATTGAAGCTGTGATGCCGTTTGAAGTTTTGAAGCAGGCAGCAAAAGGTGGAAAACCTCCTTCGTTAGGCGATTTTTGGAGAATTAATTTCTCAAGGGTGCAATGGAAAGTAAACGTTGTTGACGGTCAATTCCAAAAGCAGACTCTACCAAATACAAAGACATCATTACCAGAGGATAACTGGGTATGGGCACCTACGGGTGTGGTTAATA
>JBAQWI010000501.1:0-9507 GCA_049298835.1 Oscillospiraceae bacterium | reverse complement strand
ACAAGAAGACCTACAAAAGGACTTCTATGCTCTATCTGAAAAACTTTATGCAGCAGCTGCTCAAGCGGCTCAACAGGATGCTGGAAATCAAGCTCCAAACGGCGACGCTGCAAATCCAGACGTTGTTGATGCAGACTTCACTGAAGTTCATGACGAAGAAAAGAAATAATTAATATAAGATAACTCCGTAGGGGCAGACCTGTGTGTCTGCCCTTACAAGAGTTTTTCAACACATATGAGTATAACGGGAGGCGAGCTAAGTTTTGGCTGGAGATAAAAGAGATTATTATGAAGTGCTTGGTGTTCAAAAGGGAGCGAATGATGACGAAATAAAGAAAGCTTACCGAAATCTTGCAAAACAACATCATCCGGATTTGAATCCTGATAATAAAGAATCAGAAAGAAAATTTAAAGAGGCTAATGAGGCATACGAGGTTCTTTCTGATGGCACAAAACGTGCAAAATATGATCAGTTCGGCCATGCTGGGGTTGATCCAAACTATGGAGCAGGTGGCGGTGGAGCGTATGGAGCTGGAGGCTTTGACTTTACTGACTTAGGCGATATTTTTGAGGGCTTTTTCGGTGGAGGATTTGGTTCTTCTTCAAGACGTGCAAACCCAAATGCACCACGTAGAGGAAATGATCTACATACAAGCTGTACAATCAGTTTTTTCGAGGCTTGTAAGGGAGTAAAGAAAAGCATAGACGTTAGCAGACTTGAAACTTGCAACGGTTGTAACGGAAGTGGTTCAGAAAAAGGCCACGACTCGCAAACTTGTCCAGACTGTAATGGTAGTGGACAGATTAGAGTTACCCAAAGAACTCCACTTGGAGCAATTCAAACGTCAAAGGCTTGTCCAAGATGTGGCGGTAAGGGAAAAGTTGTCACAAATCCTTGTCACAAATGTAGTGGAAGTGGCAGAACTAGAAATGCAACTAAAATTGATGTGTCAATTCCTGCTGGCATTGATGATGGCCAAACTTTAGCAGTCAGAGGACAGGGTGATGGTGGTGTAAACGGTGGTCCTGGTGGCGATTTAAATGTTACAATAAATGTTCGTCCTGATACTCTGTTTAAACGTGATGGATATGACATTTGGTGTGAAATCCCACTTACCTATTCTCAAGCTGTATTTGGCGACGAGTTGATTGTTCCAACGATAGATGGCAAGGTTAAATATACCATAGTCGAAGGAACTCAACCTGGAACAGTATTCAGATTAAAGGGTAAGGGTGTTCAAAACCTCAATGGCAGGGGCCGTGGTGACCAATATGTTGAAGTTACTGTTGAAGTTCCTAAGGGGTTAAATAAGGCTCAAAAAGATGCACTTAGAAACTTTGAAGCACTATTGACTGATGACAAACAATATGAAAAGCGCAAAGGCTTCTTCGATAAAATCAAAGATATTTTAGACTAAATAAGAAAAACAGGACAGTTTATGTCCTGTTTTTCTTTATTTTTGCGTATAGCAATCTTCTGCAAAATCCCAATTAATAACCTCAAACCAATCGTCGATGTATTTATCCCTCCTGTTCTGATGTTTTAAGTAATAGGAATGTTCCCAAACATCAATCATTAGTACAGGGCATAAATCTATAGGTAAAACTGTGCATTGATTTGGTAAAGTTGAAATTTTAAGCCTACCTAATTGGTTAACACAAAGAGCAGCATAGCCAGATCCAAACACTTTTTGTGCGGTAGTTTTAAATATTGATTTAAACTTATCAAATGTTTCAAATTGACATTCAATTGCAGCCAACAACTTGAGCTTTGGAAGCTGTGAGCTGTTAGGTGCCATACATGAAAAATAGAAATTGTGGTTAAACACCCCACCAGCGTTATTAATGACGTCATTTTGTATACCATAAGGTAGTAGATAGCTATTTTTAATAAGATCTTTTAATGACCAGCAATGATATTTAGGATAGTTTTCGAGTGCCTTATTAAGGTTGTCAACATACTTCTTTAAATGTTTGTTATGATGAATTTCAACAGTTTTTGCATCAATAAAGGGTTCAAGTGCTTCGTAGCTGTATTTTAGCTCCATAAGCTCAAATGGATAGCAGTCTGTATAAATGGCAAACACCTCCTAAAAGTATAATATGAAGATTAAATTATTTATGTGAAATAATCTTTCACAACTTATTTACAACTGGAATATTTATTTTTTTGTTGAATATTCTCGATTTTATGATATAATAAGAATGTTAATGCAGTAAAATCTAGCATAACTATGAATTTGTAAAGGGATGTTTTACTTGGCGAAAAAGGCTCAAATAATGTGCTATGTAACAATAATAGTAGTGGCTTTGTCTTTGTCTGCTGCACTGTTTGTCATTACACCTACTTGCTCGAATTGTGGAAGTAAATTATGTTTTGGCAGGTGCACAATTGTATATGATATAGATAATCCTACGAACGCACGTCTAAATGCACCGAAAACCAATCAAAATACCACACGCCTTTTTGAAACAGAACGTGCAGATAGCAGCTATCTTAACAACATTACCTTTGTAGGTGATTCACGCACGGTCGGTTTAGTACTCTATGAAATACCAGAGGAAAATATCTTTGCAGAGGATGGATTAAACCACGAACAGGCGCTAACAAAAGAAGTTGTTAGGCTAAATGAAAATAAACTTACAACAATAAAAGATGCGGTACTGGTTACTGCCCCAGATATTATGATGGTAAACTTTGGTATAAATGGAGCTGCTTATATGCCAGTAGATTCCTTTATGGAGGGCTATGCAAAACTCATTGACGAGCTTTTGGAAGCATCACCAAGCAGTATCGTTGTAATTGAGTCAATTATGCCAGTTTCTCTTTCCTATGAGCAAACAGAGACTGGTTGTTCAAACGAAAAAATTGACGAAATTAATGATGCACTTTATGAAATGGCAAAAGAAAAAGGGCTTTATTATCTTGCTACAAATGAAGTTATGAAAAATGAAAATAACGATCTTATTAATACCTATCATCGTGGCGACGGAATACACTATAATGCCAAAGCATATGATGCAATTATTGAGTATATTCTCACTCACGAGATTTATAGAAAATAAAAATTGGAGATATTCCTATGAAGGCTAAAATTGTACAAATTGAGGTAAATGAAAATAAGCGAATGATTGCAATAAGCGATATTCACGGCAATTTGCAACGGCTTAAAACATTGCTGGAAAAGATTAATTATTCTCATAACGATATTTTATTTATTGTAGGCGATACTCTTGAAAAGGGATTACATAGTCTAAAGACTTTACAGTATTTATTCGGGTTGTCAAAAACCAATGAAGTTTATATGCTTTGTGGAAACTGCGATACGATACTTGATGATATTCAAAACAATGAAGACGATGCAGAAATTCTTGAATATACTACACGAAGGAAAAATAGTATTATACATGATATGTGTAATGAGTTATCTATTACTGTTGATGAAAATTTTAGATTTAGTGCTGTGAGGGATAAAATCATTTCACATTTTGAAGAGATTTTTGAATGGTATAATAATCTTCCACATATTATTGAGACGCAAAAATTTATCTTTGCACATGCAGGACTTACCTCGAAAAAATTGGATGAAAATGAGTTCTTTACTACAGTTAAAAATGATGATTTTTTGTTACAGGATATTGCATTTGATAAGTATGTTATCGTTGGGCATATGCCTGTTATTAATACTTGCGATGCAATAGGTTGCCATAATCCAAAGATTGATGAAAAAAGAAAAGTAATTGGAATTGATGGTGGAAATGTAATCAGGTCAAATGGGCAACTCAATGCGTTTATCATTGAAAATTCTGTGGATTTTTCGTTTGACAGTGTTGACGAATTGCCTCATTGTGTTGCAAAATCGGCACAACAGAGCAATGATAATTCAATCAATCTGACATGTATTAATGAGGATATTGAACTGATATCACAAGATGATAAATTTAGTCTTTGCAGACACATCTCCTCAAATACAGAGTTGTATATTCCAAATGAAAGCGTTTGGGTTCGCAAAGGCAAACAGCAATGCAATGACGGGACTAACTACCGTATTGAGGTTGAAAAAGGCGAATCGTTATCATACATACAAGATATCGGTGATGACTGTCTTGTAAAAAAAGATGGAGTTATTGGGTTGATTTCTAAAGATATGGTTGAAATTTAATTGTAAACTTGTTTTTGGATATCTGTATTATTTTTGTAAATACTACCTGTATAAATAGTTTAAAAGGTAGGTAATAATTATGCAAGTAAGACCAAGAAAGTCAAACATGAAACAAACTAAGGCTACAAGCAATGCTGACATTGTAAATGCAATTATAAATCAAGCACCTAGCCCGAATGACCCCAACGGTAGTTATACAGGAAAACCGTTAAACCCATATGAAGTACCCGTTCAAGATCAAGATGATTTATAAGCTTGCAAATGCAAAAGTAAATGCCTTACAATAAAATTGTAAGGCATTTACTTTTATTTTACGCACATTAAGCAGCTTTTTTATCTGCAATAAGTTTTTCTAAGGTTGCAATTTTTACACAGTAGCAGAATAGTTCTATGGCAGTGTTTAACTCACCAACAGGTGGAAATGTGGGTGCGATACGGATATTTGAATCATCAGGGTCAGCTCCGTAAGGGAATGTTGCGCCAGCACCAGTTAGCACAACGCCGGCATTTTTGCATAGTTCACATACACGTTTTGCACAACCGTTCATTGTATTAAATGAAATAAAATATCCACCGTTAGGCTTCACATAAGTGGCGATATCATATGGAGCAATATTAGCTTCCAAAGCTGAAATTACAGCGTCAAATTTAGGGGCGATAATTGCTTTGTGTTTCTCCATATGCTGATTAATTGTGTCAATATTTTTAAAGAAACGAGTATGTCTTAGTTGATTTATTTTATCAAAACCAATAGTTTGTATTGTTAAGTGCTTTTTAATGAAGTTAAGATTTTTTTCGCTTGCAGCCATAGCAGCGACGCCTGCACCACTAAAGCTAATTTTTGAAGTGGAAGCAAATTCTAACACCATATCTTCGCTACCAACTTTTTCACATTCAGTAAAAATGTTTAAAAGTGTGTCAGGAGTATTTGTTAAATGATGAACACAGTATGCGTTATCCCAATAAATTCTAAAATCTTTTGCCTTTGGTTTAAGGTTAGCAAAAGCCTTCACAACATCGTCAGAATATGTAATTCCAACAGGGTTAGAGTACATTGGAACACACCAAATACCTTTAATGCTATCGTCGTTTTCAATTAAGTCAGCAACCATATTCATATCAGGACCTTGCTCAGACATCGGGATATTTATCATTTCGATATTAAAAAGCTCACAGATTGCAAAATGTCTATCATAACCAGGAACAGGGCAGAGGAACTTTACTTTAGGAAGTTTGTGCCAAGGAGTAGAGCCACATACGCCAAATGACATTGAGCGAGCAACAGCATCATACATCATATTTAAACTGGAGTTACCCCCAATAATAATGTTTTTTGGTTCAATTAGGAGCATATCGGCGAATAGCTTTTTAGTTTCCATAAGTCCATCTAATGAACCGTAGTTTCTAGCGTCCATTCCGTCCTCAGCATTTATAATATCACTACTTGAAAGAGCGTCAAGCATACCCATAGATAGATCAAGTTGGTCTTTGCCTGGCTTTCCTCTTGACATATCAAGAGATAATTCTTTGGCTTTAAATTCATTGTAATTTGACATTAACGAGTTATATTCTGCTTGCAATTGTGATTCAGACATTTGTTGGTACTCTTTCATAAGTGTAAGCCTCCAATACATAATTTATTATTTCTATAATACTATATTATATGCAGTTTTGCAAGTTTGTTTTACAAAACTTGCAAAACTCGTTGCTTATGTCTAATATTTTTGGCTTTTCACAGGTAGTTTTAGGGGAATTTTGCATAAGAATATGCAAAAACTATATAATCTACAAAAAGCGTAAGTCATAGGGGAGTTCTAGAAAACCAAACAAATTTAATTCTGTTGGAAATCGGCTGACTGTTTATTAATTTAAAAGCGTTATTAAACAGTAAATGTCCCAATGACACCAAATTAGGCGTCATTGGGGACTGAGTACTGTCTTTTTTCAATAGGCTATTTTATTGCATCAACAAAGCGTTTTGTAATATCCATAGGTCTTGTTATTGCAGTTCCAACAACAGCAGAATGAACACCGCAGTTTAATGCTAATTTTAGCTGTTCAGGTGACCAGATACCACCCTCGGCGATAACGGGAATTTTCAACTCGATTGCCAACTTTTTAAGCAAATGAAAATCTGGGTTTTGTATGTCTTTTGTATCATTGGTATACCCTCTTAGCGTTGTTCCGACACAATCAAATCCAATTTTTTGAGCATGAACCGCCTCTTCATAAGTTGAGCAGTCAGCCATAAATAATTGGTTTGGATACTTTTGCTTAACCACTCTAAAAAATTCATCAAGCGAAACGCCATTTGTGCGAGTACGGTTTGTTGCATCGGTAGCGATAATATCTACACCTATTTCAGCGAGCGCATCTATCTCGTTCATCGTTGGTGTAATGCGCACAGTGCTGTCATCAAAGTCCTTTTTTATAATACCTATCATTGGTAGGTTGACAAGTTTTTTGATTTCAATGATGTCCTCTACGGAGTTTGCACGAATTCCAACAGCACCACCTAAACTTGCGGCATAAGCCATTCTGCCCATAATAAATGAGCTATGAAGGGGCTCTTCCTCTAGTGCTTGACACGAAACGATTAGCCCACCTTTTATCTGATTGAAAACTTCCGAATGATTCATTGTGCATCTCCTAAAATATCAATATACTATTATAATAACATTTTTCAGCCTGTTTTTCAACATTTTGTAGAAAGGATAAGAACAAAGAAATCTAACTTCCCACAAAACTATTGTTATTGAAAGGAAAATGCTGTATAATAAACTATACTATATCAAAAATATATTACGCTTGTGATATAGTAATAAAGGAGGCAGAACAATGGAAAGAATTGAAATTAAAAAGCTATATTCTGACGTAGAGTCACTAAAAGACCAACAAGTTGTTGTCTGTGGCTGGGTAAAAACAATAAGAGATTCAAAAGCACTAGGATTTATTGAGTTAAATGACGGTAGTTCATTTAATAATCTACAGGTGGTGTTTGAGGATAATAATATAAATAATTTTAAAGAAGTGACAAAATATAATGTAGGTTCAGCAATTATCGTTACAGGTAAAATTGTGTTGACACCCGATGCAAAACAACCACTTGAAATTCATGCAGAAAAAATCCTGCTTGAGGGTGCATCTTCACCTGAATATCCATTGCAAAAGAAACGTCATACATTGGAATATTTGCGCACAATCTCTCACCTAAGACCTCGTACAAACACATTGAGTGCTGTGTTTAGAATTAGAAGTGTTGCAGCGTTTGCAATCCATAAATTCTTTAACGAAAGAGGATTTGTATACGCACATACACCACTTATCACAACTTCTGACTGTGAGGGTGCAGGCGAAATGTTTAGAGTAACTACCCTTGACCCTAAAAACCCACCACTTAACGAGGACGGTTCAGTTAACTTTAGTGGGGATTTCTTCGGGAAAGCTGCTGGGCTTACTGTTTCTGGTCAACTTGAGGGCGAATGTATGGCAATGGCATTTGGTAACATCTATACATTTGGACCTACTTTTAGAGCAGAAAACTCCTTTACAGCACGTCATGCCGCTGAATTTTGGATGGTCGAGCCTGAAATCGCTTTTGCTGACTTGAAAGATGATATGCAACTTGCTCGTGATATGATTAAATATGTTTTGGCATATGTGCTAGAGCAATGCCCAGCAGAAATGAACTTCTTCAACAGCTTTGTTGACAAGGGTTTGATTGAGAGATTAAACGAAATTGTTAAAACTGATTTTGCAGAGGTAACTTATACAGAGGCTGTGAAAATTCTCGAGCAACACAAAGATAAATTTGAGTATCCTGTTTATTGGGGTGCAGATTTGCAGACTGAACATGAGCGTTTCTTGACAGAGCAAATTTACAAGAAACCTTTGTTTGTAACTGATTATCCAAAGGAAATCAAATCTTTCTATATGAGATTAAATGATGACAACAAGACCGTTGCTGCGTTTGACTTGCTTGCACCAGGCGTTGGAGAAATTATCGGCGGAAGCCAACGTGAGGAGCGTTTAGATGTCCTTAAAGAAATCATGATAGAAAAAGGTCTAAACCCAGAAGATTACGAGTGGTATCTTGACCTTCGTCGTTTTGGCGGAACAAAACACGCAGGTTTTGGACTTGGATTTGAAAGACTTATCATGTATATCACAGGCATTGCAAACATTCGCGATGTACTTCCTTTCCCAAGGACAACAGGTTCAGCAGAATATTAAGTATTATAAAAAGGGCACCCAACGGGTGCCCTTTTGTTGTTAACCTTAATTAAAAATCATCCCACACGTCGCCATAATATTGGGCATGAATATTCATTAATTTATATTCCGTGTCGCTAATTTTCTGGATAAAAACATATTGATAATCTTTTATTTCGTTTGTTTCGGGATTGATTTCTCCAGTAGTTGTAATGTATGATGCAGATACTGGTGTGAACTTGTAAAGATAGCCGACTGCGTAAATGTTCTTTTTGCTGTCTAGCATTTCTACGTCTAAAAGCTCATATTTTTCAAATTGAAAAAGCCTATTTGTATCGGTATTTAGATGAATATCAAGGTGATTTTTAATAACTGCCTTTGTAATGTCTTGCAATGACATGTCTGCACTTACAGTTACCGTATTTTGCTTATCGTTAAATTCACGAAGGGATTTAATATAACGATCTAATTTTAATTTTAGCTTTTTAGTAAGGATACCCTCATAAAATGTTTGAATATTATCATTTCCATTGTCGTTGAATGTTATAACTTCCAAATAAATTAAGTTGTCCTTGTTGATGTAGGCATTATAACTTCCGCCATCATCACTGAAAGATGAGTAACCACAGCTATAAGCGAAATCTTCATTTTCCCATTGTTGTCCACCCCATTGTTCTGTTTCTTTAAACTTCATTTCTTTAAAAATTTTAAGAAACTCAGAGATATGTTTTTTGTCTGTGGCAAAATGATTATTCAAATGCTTGTCATAGGAATTAATATAATCTTTATTTTGATAGTTGGCTATGCTAACCGAGTTTTCCTTTGCAGGTGTTAAATCAAAACTAACAGGATATTCATTTGCACGTTTTATATAAGGAATTGCAACTATGCTTGCTACTACGAGAAAAGCTAAGAGTATAACACCTATAGAAAGATATATTTTCTTTTTCATGCAACTACCTCCAGATTATTTATGGTTTATTTTAACAGTTTAAATTTATCACAGTATATTGTAAAAGTCAACAAATCGACTAATTTATGGAAAACGAAATTATTTTACTAACAATGAGTGTATTAATTGAAAAATCTATTGTATAATAAAAACTAGTAAACATCTAATGGAGGATAAAAG
>JBAQWI010000500.1:0-5367 GCA_049298835.1 Oscillospiraceae bacterium | reverse complement strand
CGGTAGTTCTTTACTCATAGATGGTGGCTATACTGCCAAATAGCAGTTACACCGGAGTTACACCGGGACGTCCGAGACCACTGAAAAAGTCTATTTAAAGCACAATTTCCATATGATACCCCGCCCTCTTGATATGGTTTCAAAGGAGGATGTGTAAATGGTGACACCTATTGTTATCAAGAAGCCGAAGCGATCGCTCCGTTTGGCATTTATACTGAACCAAATGTAAATTATTTCGTGAAGCTAGTTGATGAAGATACTGGTAAAACGGCACTGACCATCTTCGTTCAGGGTGGACAGAATGTTGAAGTTAAAGTGCCACTGGGTAATTATGAATTTCGCTATGCTTGTGGAACGAATTGGTATGGATAGGAACATTTGTTTGGTTCAAGAGACAGTTTGTATGAAAGCAGATAAGATATTCAACTTCTATCGTAATGGCTCACAAATTATGGGACATAATGTGAAACTTATTAAACAGATTGATGGCAATTTACATACTAGCGAAATTAATGATACCGATTTTTGAACTATATTTAAAATGATAATTATTCTGACAAAGCCCTCTCTTCGGCACGCTGTTATTCGCCTATATGAGCCTCCATAAAGGGAAGGGGAATAAGAATACTACCCAAATAATATAAAATGAGTTGTAGAGGCTTATAGTGGTCTCTATTTGATTTTATACCTCAATATTTTAAGTTATGCTAATCCATATCGTTTTTTTACATTTAATGGTAATATTGTAATGCACACAGGGGAATTTGAAATCCTATATGCGGACATTGAATAATCGAGATTAAGTAATTATGATAAAATTGACCAAACCAATAATGATTGGAGATCTATTAAAAAGCTGACTCAAATAATTATATGAGCTTCATTATTTTATATTAATTAGATTTTGGGATAGGGATATCCACGTCCAGGTCAGGAAAATAGGTACTCTCCCCGAATAAATGGTCTAGTTTACATAATGTTCCTGTTCCAGGATGGAGCATGGAAGAATTGTTACAATTCAACATATAAGCTCCTTCGTGGAACAAGGTATTATGTTGACTAGTCAGATAAGATAAACATGGCATAGAGCCGCATAGGACAGCTTACAGTTTAGAAAAAGACCGTTAAGTTTTAATGCTTAATCGGATGCAGCTTGGGGGACACCAGGGGGACCCAACTGCATCCGATAAGGATAAAATAAACAGCTTTACAAATAATTCTATAGTTTACTTGATTATAGTAATTATATATAATATTAATTAAGACAATTTTACTAATTAATATGTCCATGAAAGAGGTGACAAAGAATTGCCGTCAACCTATGATATTAGGTTGATACAGGCAGGTAAAGTAGTTGAAATAATAGAGTATGAAAAACTGGTGGTAGAGTATTCGAAAATCGATAAAAAGATTAATATGACGTGCCAAAAAAATGGTAGAAAATCGATGGCATCTGTTGAAGATAAACAGACCAATCGAATGATTGTTTTGTATAGAGCACGCAATGAAATCAGAAGGTTAGTTAATACAAATGTGAGCCAGTATTGTGATGAGAACGGCAACGCTTACATGCCTGTATTTCTAACCTTAACTTTTTCTGAGAACATACAAGATATAGCCTGGGCAAATAATGAGTTCAGGAAGTTTATCAAGCGATTAGGCAACCATATAGCGCATGACCAATGTTATTTAAAATATCTTGCCGTGATCGAGTTTCAAAAACGCGGAGCGGTGCATTACCATTTGATAATTTTTAATCTGCCTTATATGCCGGTTAAAGAGATCAGCGAAATATGGCGCTACGGTTACATCTGGATCAATGCCGTAGATCATGTAGATAATTTAGGCGCTTATGTAGTCAAGTACATGAACAAAGACAACGACGACGAAAGACTGGCTGGACACAAATGCTATTTCAGCTCACGCGGACTATATAAACCCAAAGAAATCAAAGCATTAACAAGTAGTCCTCAAGGTCAGGAGATCATCAAACTTAGAGATACATTGGCTGAAACAATACCCTGCAGGCAAATGCATACTAACGAGCATGAAAGTGATTATTACGGAACCATACGTTATGACCAGTTCAAGTTATTAAACAACAGTCAGGAGGTGAGATTAGATGGCTAGAGATACACGCATATCGGTCAAAGTCACCAAATACGTCAGGAATGAATTGGAGCAGGTAGCTCTAAGTTATGGCCTGACCATATCATCATTGGGAGCGTTTATCGTTGGGCAATGGCTGGAGAATAATAAGGTTAACAATAATGATTCGCGCCTGTCGGGGGCAACTGCCGTAAACTGCTTGTTCGGGGGCCCCGGTGTAAAGGGCGGGAACCGGGCGCAGCCTTTACCCTTTATGCCGGGTCTGAGCAGCAGTAGGCTTGCTTTGCCCCGGCAGGAAGCGAATAATACATATTTTCATGTTTAAGGAATGATTTACCGGAGACTCTAATAGCCGGTAAAGTGCACGTTTTTTCACTCTACTAAGTAACATAAAATACGTGTTTTTCGGCGAATGATAATTAATAATATATTATGGAGTGATATTGTTGAATAATAAAGCGAGCATTTACGTAGCTATTATGGCTTTTATTGGGGCTAGTATTGCTCAGATAGTAGCCCATTGTCTGACAATGAATAGAGAACGTAAAAAATGGTATAGAGAAACTTACCAAAAATTATTTGCTCCCATTATTTCAGAAGTATATAACTTTATAGAAATAAGAACCCATTTTAGAAAAGGACATGATGTTGAGCAATGTGTAGATGATAATTTAATAAAGATGAATATTATCAAACATATTGGCGGAAACATAATGTATGCTGATCCCGATTTGATCAATTCGTATCAAAGGCATTCATATAGAAAAATGGTTCCGGGTTTTCGTATGTCCAGTGAAATTTACGATTTAGAATTAATATTGAGTTTTCTTGATAATTTATACAGCGTAGTTAAGAAACTCAGGATTTTCGATAAAGAAACTATCTGCATATTAAATAAATATAGGGTTTTATATTTGATATGGATAAATGCTTTTTATCTATTTGAAGATAACGGTAGAACCATTGAATTTATGAAATATAAATTTTATTTTAACACTGAAATGTTTACCGATAGATACTATCGAAAACTTCGTAAAATGATGATAAATGACACTAGCACCGTGAGTGAAATAGTAATAAAACATGTTATTAACACCGCATTACCTAAAGAAAATGATAAAAAGGAAATTAATAAAATATTTGAGCGTTTATTAAAGAATTAGGCAGTCCATAACTTGAATAATTAAAGAATAAAACGGCAATTGGGCATTAAAAAATTGACATTCAAGCGGAAAGATGTTAAAACCATTTTCTTAGGATTATTGAGCGAATCAATCTGTCAGAAGTTAATACTCTTTGTTATTGGTCTCTTATATATATTTGTCGGATTAGTATTCTTAGTGCTCGATCTACTATCTTTAGTTTTTGATTAAAAATTAAAGAATTGAGGGAGGGGAAACGTGGAAAAGGTATATACATTCCGGACATCGTTAAAAGTATTCATGATGATAGTTTTTGCAATTGGTGCTGCCGGTTCTTTTACGGTTGGAGGACCTTATGGATATGCATGGATAGTCTTTGGGATTGCTTTGTTTTGCTGCATGGTAATATATCTATTCAGATACCGAATAGTCATAACTGACAAGGGTATACGTCAAGACTTGGGTATATTCGGATGGCGATCTGAACGAAACTGGGATGAAATAGTGCGAGTTTCTCGATTTGGTAACGTTTATGGATATTTTTATCGGATAGAGTGTGTGGGTAGAAAATCTATTATATTCGGAGATATGCTTGATACCTATAGAGATGTACTGAGGGAAGTTGTAGCAAGAGCACCCCAAGCTACCGTTGATGACTCCATTACTAGACTTCTACAAAAGATGCGGCATAAAGAATGGTTGACCATGTCGAAGAAACTATAGCTTTACTGTTTGCTCAGTGGATAAGTTCACATAGTATCGTTTTTGGCTTCCTTTTGATTTGCTTATAAAAAAGAGCGAAATTTAATTCGCGAAAAACATTTCGTGTTTAAACAAGACCAGAACAGGAGGGAACATTCTGTAGACTAGTCAAAGAACCAAACGTTGATAGATAGCTTTTCGCAGACTAGTTTACATAATGTTCATTATAGGAAGTTGTAAAAGTACACGAAAGAGTGGTTTAAGCATAATATAATATACTCATAAAATCGAATGCAAACCAATGCTGATGTTTCATTCACCCCAACATCAGCATTTTCACAATAGGTCAACCTTCCTGTGACTAGATAATTTATATTTACTATATAATAAATATACTTGGCATGGAGGTGGTTATATTTGTACGTTTTTTATGGGCACGCAGAATTATTTCTTCCGCATTCTTTATCGCTTAAGGAAAAAAGAAAGACGATTCAAAGTATAATCGCCCGGATTAGAAAGCGTTTTAATATATCTATTGCCGAGGTTAATTATCAGGATCTTTGGCAGCGGTCTAGTTTGGGGTTTGCTGCGGTGTGTAATACGTATACGGATGCTGAGTTAATGGTTTCAGTAATAAAGGATACCCTGGATCTGTATGAGGATGATTGTGATGTCGTAGACTTCTTCAATGAGATCAACCAAATTCAGTTATTTCGTTAATGTACGCTACAATCATTTTATATCGTATCTTGTTTACATAATGTATATAGCTTTAGATGTATTAAACATAACTGCCCGGATTGCCCTGACGCATATATGGGCTGGCTGAAGCGCTTACACTGCTGCTGATAGCGGCAATTGGAATGATCTGATTTGAGTTGCTACTTGATGCTGATCGATTGGATCTCCGGTTAGTCGTATTATTATTGTTATTGATTCTGTTGCTGGTAACGGATGCTTTGGATGGCTGTTTCGGTGTACTATAAATTTTGTTGTAAACTTTACTCAAAGACCATGACTTACGGATATCAAGCTTTTCGTCCCAGCAGATATTACCATTAATCATGTTAGGAATAGGTTCCAGCTGATGTTTATATTCATTATAAATATCTAATCTCTGAATATCCCGCCAGATATCTTCAAAATAAGCCTTAAAGTACCGCTGGTCACCATTATAGAAGGCCCGCTGCGCTTCAACATTCATAAAATAATTTCTGCTTAATTTTCTATAGTTGCTGCTTACTATTTTAGCCAGGCAAAGTACTGCCAGGGTTATTTCTGGTGTGATCAGCCAACTTCCAGGCGTTCGATATTCAAAGCCGCCATAATCCTTAACTCGAAAATCTCCTAAATGTCCGTATTTATTTCTTCTCTTGATGGATGTATTCTGGTTTTCAATAAGGAATACAGGTAA
>JBAQWI010000499.1:0-4246 GCA_049298835.1 Oscillospiraceae bacterium | reverse complement strand
CCCTTGTCATATTTAGCTTGTGCTTTAGATGCAAGTCACTTGTTGCAATAAAAACGTGAATGCGTGGGTGAACTGCACACTTTGTTGCTTCATATGCCTTGTCGATGTCCCCTTTGACTGCCCTTGCAAGACTTGCAACCACAGCAGTTTTTATCTTAGCAGAAATCGCACTCACTGACTCAAAGTCCTTTGGTGAGGAAACAGCAAAGCCTGCCTCGATAACATCAACGCCAAGACGCTCAAGTTGCAACGCAAACTCAACCTTTTCGTTCACGTTCATACTACATCCTGGTGCTTGTTCACCGTCACGCAATGTGGTATCAAATATTTTGATAACGTTATCCATGTTGTCACTTCCCTTATGCTAAGATTGTATTAGTTGAAGTCTTGTCCGTCTTGCATATAGATTGCTTTTCGCAAAACAGTTGTTGCAATATTTTCAATCTTATATCTTTGTGCAAACTCATCTGTTAACAAACTTGGGTTGATATTTTTTTCGATACCAGCAGCGGTTTTTATTCGCATTACAATCGAGTTTTTACCAGCATATATCTTAATGATTTCACAGTCAGGTTTAATGTCAACAGTCTTCATGCCTTTTTTGGTTTTCTTTTCTACTTCAATTGTATCAGTAAGCATAAATTCACCAAAGTCACGCAATAAGCTTTCGCCATCGACACCATCAGCCGATAAAACAACCTTATACAACGCTGAAACGATTGCATCGGGTTTATTCACTTGTTCTTTTACATCGGTAACAGTGATATCTGGTGGGAGCGACTTATTCAGCCTGTCCATAACTTCGCAAAGTGGCATATCCTCAATCAAACGCATATCCATTACTTCACATTCACTCTCATATCCTAGCGAAAGTGGAAGTGCAAATGTCATATAGATGTGTGGGTTAAACCCTTCAGTATACCAAACTGGAACGGCTGCTCTCTTAATAGCACGTTGCATACAGCGTGTAATATCAAGATGAGAAATGTATTTTGCTCTAGACATTTTTTTGTAAAAAACTCTAATATTATTCAAAGCAAGTACCTCCTACAAGCGCATTTGCTCCACAGCCAGCACAGCCTTGACGGCAGTTCGGTGTGGTAATTGGCATATGTGCTTTCACATTTTCGTTTTGTAAGAACTTCTCGCTTACCATATAGTCAAGATGGCTCCATGGAAGCACCTCGTCAAATGAACGTAATCTATTTGCGTAAAACGCCATATCTATTCCACATTCATTGAAAGCTTCATCCCAACGGCTAGGATAAAAGTGCTCGTCCCAACTATCAAAATAGCAACCTTTCTCAAATGCTTTTAACATAACCTCGCCCAAACGTCTGTCGCCTCTCGCAAAAACCGCCTCAAGCACAGAGGTTTTGGAATCGTGATATTTTACACTTATTTTCCTTGAAGAAACGCTTGCAAGTAAATGTTTTTGTTTTTCTCTTATCATATCTAGTGTATCTTGTGGTTCATATTGAAATGGAGTAAACGGTTTTGGTACAAATGTGGAAACCGACACAGTCACTTGTATACCCTTGCCTTTTGGTCGGTTTGGTAAACTGTAAAAACTGTCAACTACTTTTTGTGCAAGTTCAATAATTCCAGTAATATCCTCTAGCGTTTCAGTAGGAAGTCCAAGCATAAAGTATAGCTTTACAGAGGTATATCCTCCTGCAAATGCAATAGTACAGCTCTTTAGCACGTCGCTCTCCAGTACATTTTTATTGATTACATCACGCAATCTTTGTGTTCCTGCTTCTGGAGCAAAGGTAAGTCCACTTTTTCTAACGGATGCAATCTTATCAAGAAGTTCTTCAGAGAAATTGTCGACACGCAAAGAGGGCAAAGTCATATTGATGTTGTTTTCATTTGTATAGTCAATAATTTCAGTTAGTAGTCCATCTAACTGGGAGTAATCGCTTGTGCTAAGTGAGGAAAGGGATATTTCCTCGTAGCCAGTAGTTTCACATAGACTATGGGAATCAGCAATTAGGGTTTGGGAACTTTTTTCACGCAAAGGTCTATAGATAAACCCTGCTTGACAAAAACGACAACCACGCAAACAGCCACGCAAAACCTCAACAATTGCCCTATCGTGAACAGTTCCAATGAATGGAACTACAAAGTTCTTAGGATAATAGACCTTGTCGAAATCCTTGATGATGCGTTTTATAACCTTTGCTGGTGCATTATGAGTTGGAGTTATCGCCTTGACTGTATTGTCATCATTATAAGAAACCTCATAAAGGGACGGAACATATATTCCCTCTATTTGAGCTGCCTTAATGAGAAAGTCTTTTTTGCTATCGTTATTCTTCTTGCTTTGTTTGTATAAATCCATCAGTTCTAAGATGACTTCTTCACCCTCACCGAGCATAAACAAATCAATAAAATCTGCGATTGGTTCAGGATTACACGCACATGGTCCCCCTGCTACCACAAGATTTTTTAGCCCTTTACGGTCAGCGCATTTTAGTGGAATTCCAGCAAGCTTTAGCATATTGAGGATTGTATTAAATGAAAGTTCATATTGCAGTGTAAATCCGATGATATCAAATTCAGTCAATGGCTCTAGGCTCTCAAGTCCATAAAGTGGAATGTTTGAATTTATCATTTCTTGCTCAAAGTCAAACCAAGGTGCAAAAACACGCTCACACCAAGTATCATCTCTTTCATTTAATAGAGAATAGAGAATTTTCATTCCAAGATGGGACATTCCCACCTCATATGTGTCAGGAAAACAAAAAGCAAAGCGTATATCTACTTTGTTTTTGTCCTTGATGATTGAGTTTAACTCACCACCTATATATCTTGCAGGTTTTTGCACTTTTAAGAGCACCCTGTCCAATTTATCTTTTAGCATAGTATCCTCCATATCATTTATATATATAAGATACAGTATATCATATTGGTCAAAAAAAAGATAGTATTACTACCTTTTTATCAGCTTTATAAGAGATGAAATCATTAGATAAATGGTCATGATTAATAGTGTAAAACTGTTTTTTGAAGTGATTATCATAAAGATACAAACAATCAGCATAATAAAGATACAGAAAAAATCTGCAACTGTGCAGATTTTTCTTGTAACATTTTCGCTTAAAAAAAAGGATAGAATAATCTCTAAAATCTTTCCCCCATCAAAGCTTTTTAATGGTAACAGGTTGAATAAACCTAAGACTAGATGCGTCACCGCAAATAGGCTTAAAAAAGATACACTCTCTATGGTGTTGATTAAAAGAAAAAAAATGAGTAGGTTTGTAGCACTCCCCGCAAGCTCTACCAAAAGCTCTTTTCCTGCTGACAACTCGTGAAATGGTTTTGTAAGACGTATCCCTGTGAGTTCAAATGTTAGCTTTTGAGGAGTGTACCCTACTGCCATAAACATAACAATATGCCCGAGTTCATGTATCAAACAAGCAAGCAATGCAATTGTTGATATTCCTGTTTTATCAACAATTAAAAAGAGTGCAACAACAGCTACAAACATAAAATCAATTTGTATATTAAGCTTACCTATTTTAAACCTTAACATTTAATTCTTCCTTAAATATATAGGATGGGTCAAAATACAAGCCGTCTTTCTTCATTGCAAAATGAAGATGGTTTCCAGTTGAGTCGCCTGTGCTTCCGACTTTTGCAATAATTTCGCCCTCACGAATGCGTGCACCTACTTTTGCAATTAATTTATCGCAATGCCCGTAGACGGTAAGAAAACCATTCGAGTGATCAATGATGATGTGATTACCAAGAGAACCGCTCTTTTCACTTTTTATAACAACACCGTCAGCAGCCGCTTTGATAGGAGTGCCTTTTACTGCACCAATGTCAACCGCTGTATGAAATTCTGAAATTCCTTGGCTAGGGTGGTCACGAAATCCAAATGTTGATGTAATATGATAGTCTTTTACAATTGGAAATGTAATTGGTCCAGTGTAGATAATAGGTGCAAAGGTTGCATTTGTTGGCATACCGTTTTCGTCAACTGGGTTAGGCTCTCCACCTGCACCATTTTCACTTTCGTCTGCAACTTGTGATGATGCTTGGGCTTCGCTAACTGATTTATCTGACGCAACATTACCAGAAGTTTCATCCTCTGACACAACATCTTTAGTAGCTACATCACCAGAGGTTACATCACCCGAAACTTCTTCAAGACTAATTGGCTTAATCTCGTTTAAATAAGTCAAAGCATCTCCAACAGTATCGTAAACCTTATCTTTAAATGAAAAGTCATTTGTAC
>JBAQWI010000498.1:0-3450 GCA_049298835.1 Oscillospiraceae bacterium | reverse complement strand
GGGTAAAACACAAAAACATCAATGTAATGATTACTACAGCAACAGCTAAGATAAACCAAGCCCTTTTGTTGTCTCCAAGAGCTTTTGTAATTGGAACGATACCAATTACAATAATATACATTCCAATGTTAGCACAAATTCTTGCAAATGAGCCCGTTTTTTCACGTTCTTTTTGGTCGAGTGTCAATGAAGGAAGCATAGACCAATAGGCAATGTCATTGGCACCGTATGTAAGATCCCAAATTAAATAGATGACGACAAAGGAAATAACATATCCAGCACCGGTAAGACCAAAATCTGTAAAAAGTAAAATTGTCAAGATTCCACCAATTACGCCACCTATCGCTATCCAAGGTTTGAATTTGCCGAATCGAGAGTGTGTATTGTCCACCAAAAGGCCCATAAATGGATCATTCACAGCATCAAATATACGTAAAACAGCGAACGCACCTGTCATCCACCACATGGTAGAGTCGGGCAGATTGAGTATGTCTGTTAAATAAAAGATTAGATACATGCTGACCATAGTATAAAGCATATCTCTGCCCACCGTGCCAAGTCCAAAGAAATATCGATTGCATTTTACATTGCTTTTCATCGCTTAATTTCCTCCTTGTTTATTCGTTCCGTAATGTATATATTTGAGCCAAAATCGCCAAGCATACGAACGTTTTTATTATATCCCGTACCTATGAATTGAGGACAAAGTGGTATACCAGCACCAAGAGCCTCAGTCGAACATTCATATTCTTCCACGCAGTCGATAAGGCTATAATGGCGGTTTGCGACACGCAATACAATGCCGTCAGGGTTAAGCTCAACAGGCAAAATATGCTTCATTAGTCCACCAAAACGCTCTAGGTACAAATGCTGAGGTCTAGTGCGAACGGTATATCTGCCCTCCAACAATCCTGTCACAATCAGCTTATCTCCACTCTCAGCGGCGGTTGCAAGTGTCTGAAAAAAACCCGTCACAGCGGTGTTTTGGTCCTTACTGATACTCTGCCAAATAACCTTATTGGCTTTGTATGTTTTTATTCTCGAAAATGTCCCGTATTGAAATACTTGACGATGTTGCTTATAAAAAGCTATTTGCTCAACAATATCCTTTTTCTCTTCGTGAGAAAGGTATTTAAGGTCAAGTTCATATCCGAGACAACCAAAACACGCGACATGAAACCGTGTGGAAAGTGGAGTTTCTCGCAACGTCTGCTGATGTGGAGATTGAGAAACATGAGCACCCATTGTAGAGAGTGGGTAGAGATAGGAAAGTCCTGTTTGTATCTTTAATCGTTCAATGGGGTCGGTATTATCCGAGCACCATATTTGGGGACTAAAACATAACATGCCAAGGTCAAAACGATTTCCGCCACTAGAGCAACTTTCCAACAGAATGTGTGGACGAGGGCGAAAAATGCGTGCCAATACATCGTAAAGGCCCATGATATATCGGTGATAAAACTCACCTTGATTGGAAAGCAATGAGGAATACCCCTCTGCAATGTGTCGATTCATATCCCACTTAACGTAGGTGATGTTTGCCTCATCCAAAATCGCGCTCACATTTTCTACTATATAATTCCGAACTTCACTTCTACACAAGTCAAGCACAAGCTGATTTCTTCCAAGTACAGATTTCTTATTGGGATGCTTTACCACATACTCTGGATGGGCACGATACAGCTCGCTGTTTTCATTCACCATTTCCGGCTCAAACCACAGCCCAAAACTAAGTCCGATCATACGTATTTTGTCTGCAAAAGCCTTCATACCCCCAGGAATTTTTTTGCGGTTAACGTTATAATCGCCGAGTCCAGCCTTGTCATTGTTGCGCTCACCAAACCAGCCATCATCAAGTACAAAAAGTTCAACTCCAAGCTCCTTTGCACTCTTTGCCAAATGAAGGAGTTTGCTTTCGTTAAAGTCAAAAAAATGAGCCTCCCAGTTATTTAACAATATTGGGCGTTCACGCTTTTTCCAGTCACCGCGCACAATGTGTTCCCCCACAAAGTTATGCATATTATGACTCATTCCGTTAAAGCCCTGCTTGCTAAAGGTCATCACCGCCTCAGGGGTCTCAAAATTTTCTCCCTGTCCAAGTTCCCACTCAAAGCAATGTGAGTTTATACCCAAAGACACGCGGACGATATCACTTCCACTTTTTTCTATCGCTGAAAAATGGTTTCCGCTGTAAATAAGATTGAAACCATAAACACGACCGTCATCTTGTGTCGCATCACTCTCTGCCAACATAAATCCAGGATTGTGACGATTGCTACTTGCACCTGTAGTTGAAGAACTAACCGTAATTCCATATTCTATGGGTCGTTCGTGCAGATGCGTTTCTTTTATCCAACCACCGTCCAACGTAAGCAGACGGAAGTTCTCGTCGGGCACATCAACCATCATGCTCATCATGCGACGAATCACAAGCGAATTCTCACTTGCGTTTGTCAGCACAGCCCGACGGGTGATACTATTTGATTTTTCAAACACGGTATAATACAACTCAAGGGTTACGTTGCAAGAGGTGTCGCGCATAGTGACGATGAGTGTTTGGTCACCGCCGTAAGGCGATGGCAGCGTATTCATAGGTATGCAACCATTTTTAATGTTATGTGAAGCATAACAAAAATCGCTGACGAATGAACCATCGGGCATCTTTACTTCTGTTGAACTTTGACGGTAGTCGCCACGACCGTTATCCGACCATTCAAGGCAGATGTTGTCAAAGCAGTAAAGCTCGTCTGCCTCGTCATAAATCACGCTACTGCCAATGAGAATGGTTCGTTTTTGTGAAAGCGTATCAGCCGATTCCACAGTACTAAGCCTCGCACCGTAATATATATGCTCTAGGTGCCCAAATTTAGTCGTGCGAAACAGATATGTGGTATTCGTGGTATCCAGCCTGAACAGGTTTTCTTTGACCGTTATCAAAACCCTACCTCCTTTTATTAAAAATGATATTCCTGATTTTTTACGTATTTCTCGTAAATCTCCTCCGTCATACCACCTGCACGGATGACCTCAGAATAGAAGTCTCCTGCATTTTTCGTGGTGCGTTTTTGGGTTTCGTAGTCCACATGCACCAGACCAAACCTTGCACTCTCTCCCTCAATCCACTCAAAGTTATCGCAAAAGCACCAGTGATAGTACCTCTCAACAGGTAATTCCGATTTGCAAAGCACACTAAGGTGCTCATATATGTAGCGACAGCGAAATACATCGGTGTTATCGCAAGTGCCGTTTTCCGTAATATATATGGGACGTTTTATCAAGCTGTACAGTTTTTGTGTGCAACGCACTATGCCCTCAGGATAAATCTCCCAACCTAAATCATTTTTAGGTGCTCCTTCACGCACACCATCACCAAAACCTGAAACGGTGGAACGAGTGTAATAGTTCACCGCAATAAAGTCACAGTACTCGCCACGCTCTATAGGCAAGGAC
>JBAQWI010000497.1:0-25091 GCA_049298835.1 Oscillospiraceae bacterium | reverse complement strand
TGATAAAAAAATATGTTAACGATCTTAAGACCGAGTTTTCTGGCTATAGTGCCTCTCGTTTTTCCAAGGATTTGATGGCAGGATTAACTGTTACCGCTGTAGCATTACCTCTTGCGCTTGCATTTGGTGTTAGCTGTGGTGCCGATGCGGCTGCGGGGCTAATTTCAGCAATCATAGCAGGATTTGTCATCGCTGCTCTTTCTGGTGCATCCTTTCAGGTGTCTGGGCCAACTGGTACAATGACTGCAATTTTAATCGGTATTGTTACAAAGTTTGATATACAAGCTTTATTTATTGTCGGATTACTTTCTGGTTTTGTTTTGCTAATTGCATCTTTTCTAAAACTAGGAAAACTTGTTTCGTTTATACCATCAGCCGTTATAACGGGGTTTACCTCAGGAATTGCTGTTATTATCGCTTTAGGGCAAATTGATAACTTTTTTGGAGTTTCATCTTCTGGTGATAGTGCAATTTCAAAATTATTTTCCTATGGGAAGCTAGGATTTACCCCCAATATGTGGGCAGTAGGAATTGCACTACTTGTAATTGCAATTATGGTATTTTATCCAAAGAAACTTGCTAAAATACTGCCATCTTCCCTTGCAGCTATTATAGTTTGTGTGGTAATTAATATGATATTTGAATTGCCTCTTGCTATTGTAGGAGAAATTCCACGTACCCTGTTTCCTAAAAATCGACTTGATATTACAGCAATAAACATGGAACAAATTGCTACGTTTATCTTGCCTGCTATTAGTATTGCGGCACTTTGTATGATAGAGACCTTATTGTCTGGTGCTAGTGGGTCACGAATGAAAAACGAGAAGTTTGACGCTGATAGAGAGCTTATTTCACAAGGCATTGGTAATATAATTATTCCATTATTTGGAGGAGTTCCCGCCTCTGCGGTACTGGCAAGAACAAGTGTCGGAATAAAATCTGGAGGACAAACTAGACTTACAAGCATTATTCACTCATTTGGACTTTTGACTTCTATGTTTTTACTAGGTTCAATTATGTCCCAAATTCCCCTTAGTGCCCTTTCGGGTGTGATTATGGTTACTGCGTATAAAATGAATGATTGGGACTCAATCAAGTACATTTTTAAAAAGCGTTTCAGAGCTTCCATCGCGCAATTTGCAATGACAATGCTTGCCACTGTCGCTTTTGACCTTACTATTGCGATTGTAATTGGAATTACGGTATCAATCCTAATCTTTATAGTAAGGATTTCAAATGTTGAGGTTGAAAGTTCTGAAGTTGACTATGAAAAGCTCAAAATATCTGATGACAAACAAAAGGAAAAACTTGACAGCATCACAGTTACATATATTACTGGACCAATATTTTTTGGTTCTGTTGAAAAAATTGACAATGAGATTAGAAATATAGGTGAGCATAAGATACTTATTTTATCTATGCGCGGCGTCCCTATGATTGATTCGGGTGCAGCTCAAATGATACTTGAGCGTATTGAAGATATGAGCCAAAACGGTATCACTGTATTGTTTTGCGGTCTACAAAGCAACGCTAAGCAAATGCTTAAAAGGGCTGGCGTTATTGAATTAATTTCAGAAAACAACTTTTTTTGGGATGCACAACAAGCAATTGAAAGTTGCATTTAATTTAACATTTCTCATTTTACTTGTATATTGGGGTAAAATAATATATAATAATACAATATCTTATGGAGGTACATTTTATGAATATTTGGCATGACATTAACCCTGAAAGAATTAAACCCGAGGAATTCGATGTTTGTATCGAAATCGAAAAAGGCAGCAAAGTTAAGTACGAGCTTGATAAAGAAACTGGACTAATTAAGCTTGACAGAATACTGCATACTTCTACCCATTACCCAGCAAACTACGGATTTATTCCCCGTACCTATGCTGATGACTATGATCCACTTGACGTGCTTGTGCTCTGCACTGAGTCAATATATCCTCTAACTCTTGTCCGCTGTTATCCGATTGGTGTTATCACTATGATTGACAATGGCAGAAACGATGAGAAAATTATCGCTATTCCTTTTAGTGATCCTACCTACAGGAACTACACTGATATTAGTCAATTACCTGGTCATACATTTGATGAAATGACCCACTTCTTCTCGGTTTACAAAGCTTTAGAACATAAAACTACTGCTGTGAACGAAGTTGAGGGCGTTGATGTGGCAATAAAAATTATTAAAGCTGCACTTAAAAATTATGACGAACTATTCGTTAATAAATAATAGCTATGAATCCAAAAGGCTACTGCATCATTTTAGATGCAGTAGCCTTTTGGCATATTACTAAACTGAAATTTCAATCTCTTTTTCTAGGTGTAAGGAATAGAGCAAACATTGCTTTACATTACGCCCAAAAATCTCTTCAATAGCGGACTTATATAGCCTTAACTGGTCATAATAGCGATTTATTAGTATTACATCATTATCAACATAGTCGGTTTTGTAGTCAACTATCACAATGCCATCATCTTCAATAATCAAACAGTCTGCGATGCCCTGTATAAATATTTCCGCTTCTGAATGTGGTAGCTTTAGTTTTTCGTCCACCTCACCTGCCTTGATAAAAAAGTTGAACTTATATTCCCTCAACATATCGCCTTTAATCATTCGCTGATATAATGAGGAATTTAAAAAGGCCTCGATTTTGACAATATTAAGTGCATCTGCTTGCTCTTTTGTTAGATATCCTTGCTCAACTAGACGTGTAATCTCACCTACAAGATTGTTTTTTGCATTAGCAAAATTAGCAAACTGCATAAAGTTATGAAGAATTGTTCCACGCTCGGCAGGTGTGATTTTTTGCTTTTGCATAAAACTTGGTCTTGCTTTTAGTACTACCTCACTCGTATTTGCCTGTTTTGCAATTTGTGTAACCGTTAGCTTTGCAGGAATTTGTGTTAACGGAGCATTTTCATATTGAAATGAAAATGCTTTTAAAAGTCTATCTGCAATTTCATCAGATACCACTGCTGTACTTTCTTGTTTTTCTAGCACCTCTGCATCCACTTTGTCTGTCTTAACGATATACCCTGCGACCTTAAAATCGGCACATTTAATCGGTAGTGATGTACGCCCAATTTCTTTTCTAATGTTGTCAAAATTTGGATGGCGAATGAGTGCGGAAATGATCCAACTAGCAAAATTGTTATAGCTATAAACCTCATATGGGGATGGTTTTTCGTTTAAGGAGCAGGAATCCACTATATTCCTAATCTTATTCTCCGCATTTTCAAACGTCATTACCATAATGAGCTTTTCCTTGGCACGAGTAAGCGCAACATAAAGCACCCGCATTTCCTCGGAAATAGTTTCCTTTTCACGTTTGAGTTTAATTGCCTCAAAAGGTAAGCTTGTATAACTTTTAAGATTCTCTGGCTGAGTTATTTTCATAGAAAATCCCAGTTCGGCATTCATCTGATAGGGTGATGTGTTTATCTCCTGCTTATTAAATCCTTTTGCGCAATCACCTACAATACAAATTGGAAACTCCAATCCTTTTGAGGAATGGATACTCATAATGCTTACTGTATTCGCATTTTTCGAGGTGGTATTAGCACAAGAAAAATCTTGTTTACTATCAATAACCCTATCAATGTATCGAATAAATCCAGATAATCCATTCGTGCCAATACGCTCATATTTCTTTGCATATGACAGCATTAGCCTAAGATTCGCATTTTTCTTCTCACCATTTCCTAAAGCATTAGCAATGGCAATAAAATCTGTTTTATCATAAATCTCTTGTATAATCTCATCAGTAGGCAAAAGCGATGCTTTTTGGCGAAAATGGGATAGTACCTCTATAAATTGTTGACACTCAATGTCTCCACTTAAAGCTAGTTTAGATAACGCTAAATAAAGTGGTGTGTTTTTCTTTGCAAGTCTAATCCGAGTGACTTTATCGGCAGAAAATCCAAACATCGGCGACATTAAAACAGATAAGAGAGAAACATCTAGCAAAGGATTATCAATTACTTTTAACAAGTTTAGAATAACCATTATTTCATATTCAGCAAAGTATCCTTCCGATGTGTCCGAAAAACACGGAACTCCATTTGCAATTAGCTCATTGGCATATGTTGTTGAAATATCTTTTTTCTTTCTAAGTAGAATTGCAAAATCCTTGTATTTGCAAGCTCGTTTTTTGTCACCGTCAATTACTTGAAATTTATCAGCTACCATTTTCTTAATCATTTTTGCGACATAGCGTGCTTCGACAATTGACTTTTGGTCATCATTGTCTTTCGTATAATCAATGATATGCACTTCTGGGAAAACATCTTCTTTGTCTTCGTATGATGCACCAACAATTAACTTTTCATCATCGTTATAATTAATCTCGCCTATATCCTCGCTCATAATTTGACTAAAGATATAATTTACAACGTCACAAACTTCTTTGCGACTTCTGAAGTTTGATTCAAGAGTGATTGTGCCATTTGAGGTGTTTGTGTGTTTTTCCTCATTATAGACTGGGAACTGTTTTTTCTTATCCATAAAAAGCTTTGGCATTGCTTGACGAAAACGGTAGATACTTTGCTTTACGTCACCAACCATAAAAATATTGGTTTCATCTTTGCTTAATAGCTTAAAAATCAGGTTTTGAACCTCATTGATATCCTGACATTCATCAATCATGATTTGCTCAATATTATCGGATAGTTCATACGCAATATCGGTTTTTTTGTAACCATTTTCAGTTCGATTTACTAATAACTTAACTGCAAAGTGCTCCAAGTCAGAGTAATCTATGATGTTAGCATCCTGTTTTTTTTGTTCAATTAATGTGTAAACTTCTCTAACAATGCAAAATAATATCTTGATTTTAGGTTTTAAAATATTTACATCGTCTTCAAAATCAGCTTCACTAAATGACATATATTTTTCTTTGATATTATCAACTATGAAATAAACTTTTTTACGTCTATCTTTTAAGTAGTCAAGAAATTCAGCATCCTCATATTTTCTAATGACACCAAGCCTTACTTTTTCGATATCAACCATACATTGAGAGGCATCTGCAAACCGTTTTGATTGGAGTAATCCCTTAATGTACTTCAACTGGACAATATCAAAGCTGAACGCCTCAGAATATTTATCCATTACAATTTCATCAATACTCATGTCATCAATACAACCCTCTAGTATGCCAATGCAGTTGCTGAGTGCATCGATAATATGTACGGATACAAAATCAGTCCAGATATTATGCTCAATGGAAGGGCTTTTTGTATACATCTGCTCCGACTCATCTAAAAATGACAGCGGAAATGAAAAGGAACGTATAAAGTTGTAAATAGACAAAATAAGCGAAATAAGTTTTTTATCATCCCTTGTACAAGTAAACTCCACCAATTCAAGGAAATCAGACTCATTTTCATCATAATATTTTTCTAGCACTTCATTAATTGCATCATTTTTAATGAGATTCAACTCGGTTTCATCTGCGATTTTTATGTCACTTGAAACTCCTAATATCTGAAAATTGTCACGAATTAAACTTGAACAAAGTGAATGGATACTTGAAATTTTTGCATTAGCGAGCAGAAGTTGTTGGCTTTGCAAAGTGCGGTTGGTCGGGTCCCCCTCTATTTTTTCTGCCAGCTTATCGCTAATTCTGCGTCGCATCTCATTTGCCGCTGCAACTGTATAGGTTACAATTACGAGCTTGTCCGCAGGAATTGGATTTTCTCCAGTTAAAAGTTTTATCACTCGCTGAGTTAAAACTGCGGTTTTTCCACTTCCAGCAGCAGCAGATACAAGAATATTGCCGTTTGTAACATCAATTGCCTCTTGTTGATGCTTTGTAAATTTAAGACTCGCCATTTGCCACCTCCTGTTCTATTTTACCTAAGATTTCAGCGTTATCTAATTTTAAATACTCTATTGTTTTTGAGTCTTTATTGATTCCACAAACCCCTTGATAGTTGCAGTAAGAACAGCTTTTTTCAACTGGTACTGCTTCAATTCTTCCATCATGGAGCTCATCCGCCATCCTCACTATAAGAGAATCAATGTACTTATTTATCTTAGAAAGCTGAACAATGGACACAAGTGATTTCGCAGAACTTGCTGAAAGTGAGCCATCTACCTTTTCTGAAACTGGAATGTATAGTCCATTCATAGGGGTTTCCATAGCACCTAAGACTTCCCTATCATCAATCAAAAGCCCGTTCATTTTATAGTTTAAAATCTTTTTTTGCTTGATAACTTCGTTACCTGCATTCCTTGGAAGTGAAGCGGCAGACTCCCCCGCCGGCATATATAAAATTCCTGCCGGAAGAGAATTTTCATATTCACCCTTTCCGTTTTGACTAATACAATGAAGATAAATAAGCATTTGTAGATTTAAGCCGTACAACACATCGTTGAGATCGAACTCTTTTTTACCGGATTTGTAGTCCACAATGCGAATAAATTTCTCACCTTTTTTATTTGTGTAACTATCTACCCTATCTATTTTTCCAGCAACGTTGATTATGGTTTCATTATTCCCAAAAAGTTTCAGGGGCGTTATATCAGCATTATCACTTATTTCGTATTCAAAGCCACAAGGGGTAAACTCGCTTTGGAGCAACTCATAATGTAACCTTTCCACTATTTTGAAAATTGACATTCTCATTCGATTGTACAGATAAATAAAGCGTTTTGTTTTATCAAGCACTCCACCCATTACCACTTCTATATATCTGTCAAGTTCAGATTTTATCATCGTCTTAATTACTTTTTCATCGTAGTCATTTTTTAGGTCAACCTGTTTTGTTACAATATAGAGAATATTATGTATAAGTGTTCCTGTTTCAAGTGGATTTAATTCAGCCTTTTTTAGTGGATATGCACGCAAACCATGCTCACAAAAGTAGCGAAAATGGCATTGATAAAATCCATCCACCCGAGTTGGGGAAATATTCATTTCCTTCCCAAATAGTAAAGATGCATTTGATTTATTTTCTATTATAAAATCACTCTTATTATAGAATTTTTCCAGTTTTTCAAGCTTAAATTTATAAATATCGTCTTGTGATAACACTGCTTTTAGAGTTGCAGAAAGTTTTGTATCATCGAAATAGGTTTTGGCAAGCTCTGCAAATGCAGTCTGTTTTGACTGACAGAAATATTCACCATCTATATCATCTGTATCACCCACTACACCCTCACCAAACATCTTTTTTAACTGTGAAAATATGATTGAAGGAGCAAGTGAAGTTCCAGATATATCAGCTTTTCTAGCAGTGATATAAAGCTTTTCACATGGCGAAGTCAGCGTTTTATATGCTATAAAACGCTCTTCTTTCATCTTGTCAATAGATGGCTTGGCTATATTAATTTCTATGTTAATTAGCTGTTTTCGCTCTTTATCAGTAAAAACTCCGGAGGATGCTGGTACAAGAGGAAAAACACTCTCATTTGCGCCTAAAACAAAAACAACCTTTTTTTCCGTAGTCCTTATTCTATCTGCACTGCCGACAATTACTGTGTCGATTGCTTGTGGCAATGTTCCCATATCGTAGGTTGCAGAAACTATGGTGAAAAGCTCTTGAAAACGGTCTGAATTAACCTTTCCATCCCCGATTGTCATCGCTAATGTGTCCAATAGTTCCATTAAAATTTCCCACACCCTTGAATATTCCTGTGCATATTCAAAGTTTTCATCACATAAAAACTGTTTGATAATCTCCTCTGTTTTTTCTTTTGCTTGAATTTTTTCCAGTAGATTTACAATTGCTGTACAAAACTGAATTCCATTCGCATCTTTTATTTCAAATTTAAAAGGACCAATGCAATCGTTGATAAACTCGCGAATTGTATTAATACGCTCTAATATCTCATTATCATCATCGGTGATAGACTCCTTATATCCTCTTGGATTTAGGATAAATGTGTTTTGCCATTGCTTAGATTTGATATCCCAAATATAAACATAGTTTTCAAGCTCTGCAATTTCTTCAATAGAAAACCTTGTCATTTCACACTTTAACATTCCCAAAATATTTTCGCTTGTATAACCTTTAGTGACGCAACTTAGTAGATTTTGTACAAATCGAATTAATGGTTTATTGGCGATACTTGAAAGTTTGTCCGTATAGAATGATATATTATACTTTGAAAACGCTGCTTCAAGCTGGGAAATATAGCTATCTAAATCCCTTGAAATGATTGCAATATCATTATAGTGGTAACCATTTTCTTTTACTAGCTTGCAGATTGTAGAAAGTACATAATCCACTTCATCATACTCATTTTTGCAGAGCATGGCAACAACATTTTCGCAAACTGCATCATAAGGTTTGATTGTCATAGAAAATATATTTTCTTCAATATGCATTATTTCCTGAGTACAATAGCCCTCATTTGAAAGTGCTATAGAGGGTTTCAATTTAACAGACACCTCTCGGGCATATCGCATAATATCGTTATAAGTATCATATACACTTGAAAATACACTTATTTCACTCTCATTTGCACGGACCAAATCCAAACAGAGTGAAACATAAATATTTTCTGATTTTTTTAGTATCATTTTAATGAGCCCTTTTTCATTTGAGGTAAAACCCTTAAACTCATCAAAAATAACGGTATATCCCTTAAAATAATCTTTGTCCTCTAAAATTTTTGTAGCACGCATAATATCATCAAGGGGATCAAGATATGTATTTAATAAAATTGCGTCATAAACCCCGTAAATTAATGCAATTTCTTTTAGCTTTAACTTAAGATTTGATTCTTCCAACTCATATGTACTACGGTTAAGCTCCTCTGGGGAAACTCCTGCGTTTTTAAGTTCCGTTATCGTGTCAAGCATTGTCTTTGCAAAACTGCGATTCCTTGCTAATTTTTTATATAATTCAAGCTCATCATAAATTTGTTCAATCGCTCTATCCATAATTATGGTTTTGGCACACTCATCGGCATATTTACCAGCAAGTGTTCCATAAAGCTTGAAAATCTCGCTAGCCATACGTGTAAAGCTTATTACTTTTACAGACCTAAAAAGCTCGCCACCAAGGGTTTTAAACAAGGTTTTTTCAGCTTCAAAAGTAAATTGTTCTGGAACGATAAGCATAACCTTGCTACTTTTGTTTTTACATATTTCTACTATTTTTTCTGTTATTAATGTGGTTTTTCCACTTTTTGAGCCACCAAGCACAAATTGAAGCATCACTCTTCACCCCTAAAAAAATTGACTTAGATTGATTTCTAGTCAACCTAAGTCAATTTTATAATATTAATCTGTGTTAGTCAAATATTATATTCTTTAGTTTTTCACAAATCTCCACACTTGCAAATTTAAATTTATATTTTTGCTTATTACCGACTATTTCAACCTGTTCTGTTGTTAATAAATCGTCAAACTCTAGTTGTGTTGATGCAGCTGGAATGCATAATGGTGGATACAACACACACCACCAATTTTTGCCCTCACCACTGCCAATTGTGACACGTAGTGCATCATATTTTCCTGCTGGAAGTGTAAATGTTTCATATTCTCTAGTTGAAAAATACATATTTTTAAGTTCTACTTTAACTATATAGTCATAGCCTCTAGCTTGTATTTCAGCCTCTGCCACCTCTTTAATATTTTGAAGCTGATCTGCTGCAATGTTTTTTGCATCTGTTAGGTTTGTTGCTTGAGAAAAAAGTTCTGCATCAAGTGACAAAATCTTATCCCTCACTTGTAGCTTTAGAGTTTGATCTTCTTTGGAATCGGAATCAGCAAGTATATGAAGCCTTAAAACATCGTGGCGAATATTCTCACAATCACTTGCAAACACACTAAATGATGACAACATAATAGAAAACATTAGCCCAATTAATACTGCTACGTTAAACTTTTTCAAAATAAAATCCGTCCTTTATACTTAATTCGTTGAAAAAAGTATGGACGGGGTTTTTACAAATTATACATAAATATACATCTTATTCTAAAATTATTTTTGGACCTGATTTTACAGGCTCACAGATATATGCTTTTATGGACTGATCACAAAGATTGTAATAGCAAGCTAACGCATCAGCTTCTTCTAAAAAAACCGAAAAGATTGCTGAGCCACTACCTGTCATCATTGGGTGAAGTCCGTTAAATAATTTCATTTGTTTTTTTATGTGATCCATTTCAAAAAGCTCAACAACCTCTTCAAAGACATTACAAAACTTAGCTGTTGCTGACAAAATATCTTGCCATTTTATAGATGCAATCAATCCCTTTGTATCAGGGTGAATGGTAATTTTGCCATCATCATAAGCTTTAAATGCAGATTTTGTGTTGACTGAAGCAGAAGGCTTTGCAACCACAATATAACAATGTGGAAAATCTGCAATGGGTGTTATTTTTTCGCCAACACCTTCAACAAATGCGGTTCCACCATAAAGACAAAATGGAATATCGGCACCAACGCTCTCTCCAATTTGCATTAATTCATCCTCAGAAAGGCAAGTTTTATACAATAAATTAAGCCCAACTAAAACAGCCGCTCCATCAGCACTTCCCCCACCCATTCCTGCACCCGATGGAATGTGTTTGTCAATCGTAATTGTAACGCCTTGCTTGTTTATGTCATTTGCGTGAAAGAATGAGGTTGCTATTTTGTATGCAATATTATCTTTTACGCTGTTAAGCATTAGTCCTTTACAGATAATTTTTATCTCATTTGTATCATCTGTTTCAATTTTCACCCTATCACATAGATTCACCGTTTGCATAATCATGGACATAAGGTGATAGCCATCCGCACGTACTCCGACGATATCAATGGAAAAATTCAGTTTGGCAGGTGCTTGTAATATTACTAAACTCATTGCATCCCCTTCCTAAAAATCAAACATCTTTAAACGTTTTATTTCAATTGCCTTCACGGGACACATCTCGTGGCAACAAAAGCATTTTATGCACTTAGAGTAGTCAATGATTGCCTTTTTGTCAATAATTGAAATTGTATCTGCCGGACAACTCTCTGAACATTTTGCGCAACCAATACACTTTTTCTTTTGTATGACTGGCTTTGAAGACAAAAAACGATCCATAATCGGTCTTATTGGTTTTATCAAGAATTTTGGCATTACATCATAAAAACCAAGACTTCTCACCTGTGGAATTTTATAATCATCAAAGCATTTAATATTATCGCCGATGATATTAAGCATTGAAAAACCACTAACCGATAGGCCACGTTTTATTGCATTATAAACAGTTGGAGCATCGCTCACCTTAATTCCAATAACTTTGCAAAGAACAATATCCATGTTGTACGCGCTGCGTGAAGCTAGTATCATATCTGTGTTTTTAGGCGTTCCGCCCGATGGTCCGTTGCCCTCCATAGATACAATCGCATCCACAAAAGTAACATCTGGTTTTACCGTTGAGCAAAGATCTAAAAGCATATTACAAAAGTTATCTTTTTCGGGAAATCTCCAATGAAATTCAGGTTTCATAAGTCCAGGTACTGTTCCAAAAAGATTCTTCACCCCACCACTCAGAGTAGTCATTGCATGGGTTTTAAGTTTGGCAATATCTATTATAAAATCTGCATCTTTAACTGGATTAATCAACGTAAAGCTTTTTACCATTACACCATTATCGACAGTCTGTTCAAAGCTGTCAAAGTCCCAGTTCAACTGAACATTATACTCCTCAGCAATTGCTCTCATGCCAGACGCTTCATAGATGCCCGTTAGTGCAGACTTGGTATATGGACCACCTGGACTATCTGCAATTGTGATATTTGTAACGCCAATTTCTTTTAAGCAGGCAATAATTCCCCCAACAACTACAGGGTGGGTTGTTGTTGTTTCCTCTGGTCTACGTTTCATCAAGAGATTTGGCTTCAAAAGCACTTTCATCTCTGGTTTAATCAATTCGTGTAATTTTAATAGTTCGAAGTGCCGACGAATAGAGGAAATAACCTCATCTTTATCGTAGCTTTTAGTTGAAGTAATGCTGACATCACGCTCAAAATATTGCATCCTTATTCACCTTCAAGTTCTTGCAAAAATTCGCCAATTCTTTTTACTGCCTCGTTGATATGTTTGATAGAATAGGAATAGGAAACACGCACATAACCCTCACCACAAGCACCAAAAGCTGTTCCTGGAACAACTGCAACACGCTTTGAATGGAGCAATTTTTCGCAAAATTCATCCGATGTAAGTCCTGTGGAAGTAATTGATGGAAAAATATAGAATGCTCCTTCTGGCTCAAAGCATTTAAGTCCCAATTTATTAAAGCTGTCAACAATATAACGACGGCGTCTATTATATTCCTCAACCATACTTTGAATATTTTCATCACAACGTTTTAGTGCTTCAATTGCAGCGTATTGGCTGGTTGTAGGGGCGCACATAATAGCAAACTGATGAATTTTGGTCATTTGCTTAATAATTGGTTCAGGTCCACAAGCGTATCCTAAACGCCAACCTGTCATTGAAAAAGACTTTGAAAATCCATTTACTACAATAGTGCGTTCTTTCATACCATCTAATTCTGCAATTGAAACGTGCTTTCCATTATAAGTAAGTTCAGAGTAAATCTCGTCAGAGAGTATCATAATATCTGTGCCACGCAAAATCTCTGCAATTTCCTCAAGATGTTCCCTGCGCATTACTCCACCAGTTGGATTATTGGGAAATGGCAAGACTAAAAGTTTTGTTTTGCCGGTAATTTTTTCTTTTAATGCTTGTGCTGTAAGTCTAAAATTATCCTCACTTTTAGTTTCAATTGGTACAACGACACCCCCAGTAAGCTCAATAATGGGTGCATATGCAACGAAGCAAGGCTCAACTACAAGCACTTCATCACCTGTATTTACAATTGAACGTATGCACATATCAATTGCCTCAGAGCCACCAACGGTAACCACTACTTCATTTTTAGCATCATATTTTGTATTATATTTCGTATCAAGATAAGTACAGATTTCTTCCCTTAACTGAGCAAGCCCACTGTTTGATGTATAGATAGTTCTACCCTTTTCAAGCGTTTCGATTGCTTTTGCACGAACAACCCACGGTGTTTTAAAGTCTGGCTCACCAACTCCAAGCGAGATAACATCATCCATTTCATTTGCCAAATCAAAAAACTTTCTTATTCCTGAAGGCTTAATCATCTGCACTCGCTTTGATAATATTTTATTATAGTCTATCACAGCGATGCGTTCCCCCTCTCATCTTGTTGGGTTGCATGCATAACGATACCCTTATCCTTGTATTGAGAAAGAACAAAATGGGTTGCTGTTGATACTACTGAGTCCATAACAGCAAGTCTTTGGGAAACAAAAAGCGCAATATCTTTAAAAGTCTTACCTGTTAAAATTAGCGCAAGGTCATATACACCAGACATTAAATATACATCCTCAACCTCTGGATATTCTGCAATTTTCTCTGCTACTTCATCAAATCCAAGGTCACGTTTTGGAGTAACCTTAAGCTCAATGAGTGCTATAACATAGTCGGCAGACAGTTTTTCTCTATCTACAATTGTTTTGTATCCTCTTATTATTCCATCTTTTTCTAGCTGATCAATTTTTTTTGCTACTAATTCAGGAGTTTCGTCCAACATAATAGCAATTTGCTCATTAGTATAACGGGCATTTTCCTCCAAAAGTTTTAGAACATCATTCATAATTTTTCCTCCTATATTGAAACCTGTATAGGTTTTCTTTCCTCAAAATATGTTACATATTGGAAGCCGATTTCTTTTAACATTTCGTAACCTTTTATAATGCTGTCTCCAACCATTTCAGGGGCGTGTGCATCAGAGCCTGTGGTGACAAGTTCCCCTCCAAGATCATAATAGAGCTTCATATACTTGTAATTCAAAGCATATCCCTCTTTTGAATTTCTTAAACTAGAGGAATTGTTCTCTAGTGCCTTACCATTTTGAATGATTAACTTTAATGTTTCCACTGATATTTCATCAAACCTATTCACATTAATTTTTATATCACGCTTTGATTTAGCATTAATAATGTATCTATATGGATAGGTCATGTGAGCCAATGAGTCAAATTTATCCCATTTTGCAAGATCATAGATTTCTTGATAGTATTTTTCTAAAACGGATTCAATTTCGCTGTCTGTCATATTTACGTAATCTATCCAATAAAAGTCTTTTTCACCCTTTATTGAGTGAACCGAGCCGATTACGTAATCAAGATCGTAGTTATTTAAGACATACTCTGCTTTTTGAATATTTTGCAAGGGTTGACCCAGTTCCACACCTGTTAAAAGCTTAATCGGCAAGCTCGCTCGCGCAGCCTCCGTTGCTTTAATGCTACTTGGTACAGTAACCGCTAAATTGTTCTTCTCAAAATCGTCAACGTCACAATGATCAGTTATAGCAAAAACTTCTATTCCCATTTTCATAGCTGCATTTACCATCTCTAACACAGTAAACTCTGCATCTATTGAAAATTCTGTATGATTGTGGCAATCAATAAGCATTGTCTCACTCCTTGTTGTAGTCACTAATATTTTCTAATATATCATAAATTACAGAGATTTGCACTATATTTAATTGAATTTTCTTAAAATTATTGTCAACTGTTTCATTTGATAATATACAAAAGTATGGTATACTTAGTAAGTATTATACAATTATATTTTTGGAGGTATGGTTATGCGCGCAGTTATAACAGTCATCGGAAAAGATACAGTTGGGATTTTGGCAAAAGTCAGCACAATTTGTGCACAGTACAATGCTAATGTAATCGACGTGACCCAAACAGTAATGCAGGATATGTTTGCTATGATAATGCTAACAGATATCAGCAAAATAGATCCAGATCTTTCTGTTCTTGTAGACAGAATGAATGAGCTTGGTAAAGATCAGCAACTTTCTATCCATGTTATGCATGAGGATATTTTTAACTCAATGCACACGATTTAGGCTGTTTGGGAGGAAAAAAATGATTAACATAAATAATATTCTCGAAACCGTAAAAATGATTCAAGATGAAAATCTTGATATTCGTACAATTACAATGGGTATTTCCCTTTTGGATTGTATTGACCCGAATATTGATATTGCTTGTCAAAACGTTTATGACAAAATTACTCGCTGTGCAAAAGATTTAGTTAAAGTTGGTGAGGATATTGAAAAGCAATATGGCGTTCCAATTATCAATAAACGTATTTCAGTTACTCCAATTGCTATCATTAGTGCCGCTTGCAAGCAAAGTCCCGTAAAATTTGCACACACTTTAGAAAAAGCAGCGATTGCCTGTGGGGTAAATCTAATAGGTGGATATTCTGCACTTGTTCAAAAAGGATTTAGTGCTGGTGATTTAGAGCTTATCAATTCTATTCCTGAGGCGCTTTCAACAACATCTCGAGTTTGCTCTTCCGTTAATGTTGGAAGTACAAAAGCAGGTATTAATCTTGATGCTTGTAAACTTATGGGGCAAATTGTAAAACAATGTGCTGAAACAACTGTCGATAAAAATTGTTTTGGTGCAGCAAAACTCGTTGTTTTTTGTAACGCCCCAGAGGATAACCCATTCATGGCAGGTGCTTTCCACGGTGTTGGCGAACCAGACTGCATTATAAATGTTGGAGTTTCTGGTCCTGGCGTTGTTAGAGCCGCAGTTGCTAAATGCCCAGATGCAAACATCACAGAAATAGCTGATGTTATAAAGAAAATTGCCTATAAAATAACTCGCATGGGACAACTTGTTGGTGTTGAAGCCTCAAAACGACTTGGAGTTCCATTTGGTATCGTTGACCTTTCACTTGCGCCAACTCCTGCAGTTGGAGACTCTGTTGCATATATCCTAGAAGAAATTGGACTTGAAAGATGTGGAGCTCACGGTACCACCGCCACCCTTGCTCTTCTAAATGATGCTGTTAAAAAAGGTGGCGTTATGGCATCTTCAAGAATTGGTGGTTTGTCGGGAGCATTTATTCCTGTATCTGAAGATGCTGGAATGATTGAGGCTGCACGTTGTGGCGCAATCACCATTGAAAAGCTAGAGGCTATGACTGCTGTTTGTTCTGTTGGTCTTGATATGATTGTTGTTCCCGGAGATATTACTCCTGAGACAATCGCTGCAATTATTGCAGACGAAGCAGCAATCGGTATGGTAAACTCCAAAACTACCGCTGTTAGAATCATCCCTGCAATTGGAATGACAGTTGGAGACGAACTTGAATTCGGCGGACTCTTTGGAAGTGGTCCTGTTATGAAAATCAACTATAACTCACCAGCAAAGTTTATAAATCGTGGTGGGCAAATCCCTGCACCACTCCAAAGTTTAAAAAACTAGAACTTTTGCATAAAAAAATATATACAACATGAGTTATTTTTCCATATATCAGCACTTGAAATATCCTTTATAAAGTAGTATATTAATGTATATGTTTATGATGGGGTAAAGTTTTGAACTTTATCCTATCATAAGTGATTTAACAAAACGTTTAAAGATTGCTTTTGTATATGTTGACCGCAATATGTACATTTACAAATTATTATAGTAATTTTATTTTTTATTAAAATATTGTATATACTATAATATATTATTTCACCAAAACTAACCGCCAACACCTAAGAATCATTTCTTCCCTGTTGTGATTAATTGTGTGGGCGGTATTGCTACGTTTTGTTTTAGGAGTTTAATTTTAGGAGGTGTCACATATGGCAAATACAATCAATCAAATTATTGAGATTGATGCAGTTGCACAAAAACGTCTTGATAACGCAAGCAAAATAAAAGAGCAATATCTACAGGAATTATCCGAAGAATCTGATCAAACAAACAAAGCTCTTGAAGAAAAAACCCAAAGTCGCATGGAGAAGGTTTTATCTACTGAAACTCAGTATGCTGAGGGGAAAAAAGCTAAAATTAAGGACGAAAATGATGCAACTATTAAACGACTTGAGGACACATACAATCAAAACCATCAAAAACTAGAGCAAGATATTTTTAACAATGTTATTAGTATTTAGCTTTGAAAGGAAGTAGTTACATATGCTAACCACTTTTTCAAGCAATGCTATCACTGCTAAAGCAAGAGCAATCTACGGTCACCGTCTTACAAATAACAATTATGCTGAACTTTTAAGACTGCAAACTGTTTCGGATGTTGCCAGTTATCTCAAAACCAATACCAGTTATTCTGAGTACCTTAAGGGCATCAGTGAGATGCAAATTCATCGTGGTCAGCTTGAAAATCTTTTAACTCGTTCACGTTTTGAAAAGTATTTCAGTCTGTGTCACTATGACTTCACTAAGGACAAAGGTTTTTACAGATATGTTATTAGCAACGTTGAGATTTCAGTAATTCTTAGAGCCATTATGTTGTTAAACTCTGGATCACCTCAAGAAATTATTATTAATCTCCCCTCTTTTATGCAAGAATATGCTTGCTTTGATTTTATGGAGCTTTCTAAAATTAAGTGCTTTGATGATTTGTTGGCCGTTCTTGAAAAAACTCAATATAAAAATGTTATTATACGCTTTTCTGCTCCAAATGGAAGTATTAACTTCAGTGGATGTGAACTTGCGTTAAAGACACATTATTATAAAATGATTTTCGCTTTAATTGACAGGTATTACAAAGGTAAGACAAAAAAAGAGCTTTATGAAATTGTTTTAATTGAAATTGAACTGTTAAATTTAACCTTAATTTATAGGCTAAAGCGTTATTTCAAAAAGTCTCCTGATGAAATTAAGCTTCAGCTTTTACCTTTCTTTTACAAATTAAATCCTCGTACCCTTGAAGATTTGCTTGTAAACCAGAAAAGACAACAATTTATTGATAATATGAAGCTTCGGGCTTACCATAGCCATATGAAAAATGTTGAATTTAATTATATTGAGGACTACACAAAACGTTTGAAATATATTATCAGCAGAAAACGTATGCGGTTTTCGAGCAATGCTCCTATTTCATTTTACGCCTTGATGTCTCTAACTCAAATTGAAATTGAGAACATAATTATTATTATTGAAGGAATAAGATATCAAGATTCCCCTTTGGAAATTAAAAAACTTCTAATTTTAGAATAAAGGTGGTGCACTGATTTGGCAATTGAAAAAATGTCCCTAATAAACCTTGTCGGAAATATGGTCGATCTGGACCAAACTCTCCTAAAATGCTTAGAATGTGGCTATTTTCATCCAGAAGTGTCAATTCACTCAACTCAACCGTCGCATGGTTTTACTACTCTCGAGGGCGAAAGCGCCTATACTGCTCCATTGAATAGTATTATCAAGCTTGCTTCGGATTTAAAACTCACTCTTGACAAAAGCGATTTTGACATGGACACTTTTTCACTAAAGGATACCGATCAATTTATGGCTTCCCTTAATGATAAGACCGATTCTCTCACTAGTCGCAAGCGCGAGATTAAGGAAAGTATTTCACAACATGAACAAGCTATCATTCAAATTAAGCATCTAGCCGGACTGAATGTAAGCTTCGATGATATATTTGCCTGCGAATATGTCAAAGTACGTTTCGGACGACTTCCATTTGATAGTTATGAGAAACTAAACTACTACGATAACAAAACATTTTTCTTTTTCCCGTTTGATAACGATGGCGAATACTACTGGGGTGCATATTTTGCCCCTAGCACTATAATCGGTGAAATTGATAATATGTTTACATCACTTTACTTTGAGCGTATGCGTGTGCCTAGCTATGCACATGGTACCCCTGAAATTGCAACCAGTAATATAAATGCAATTCTATTGGGTGAACGTAAAGAGCTTAATGAAATCAGAGAAAAGCTTGCGGAAATAAAAAATGAAAATGAGAAGAATATTTTATCTGTATACAGTATGCTTAAATTTGCTCATGCTACATTTCATGATCTTAAAAAATATGTAGCTACAGTAAATAATAGATTTTACATGATAGGCTTTATACCAAAGGTTGAAGATGATAAATTCATCAGTTTGTTTGATGATTTAAACAGCGTTGACTGCATTGCAAAACCACATGATGCTGATCCTTCTATGGAGGCCCCCGTAAAGCTGAAAAATAATAAATTCTCAAAACCATTTGAAATATTTGTACGCATGTACAGCCTTCCTTCGTATAGCGATATTGATCCAACTTCCCTTGTTGCAGTTACATATACCCTATTATTTGGGATTATGTTTGGTGACTTAGGTCAAGGCTTAGTTCTAGCATTACTTGGCTGGTATTTAGGCAAGTATAAAAAAATTGGACTTGGAAAAATTATGACGCGTATCGGTTTCTCAAGCGCATTGTTTGGAACACTTTACGGTTCAGTTTTCGGATACGAAGAGTTGCTTAACCCAATGTACAAAAGTGTTTTTGGACTAGCAACAAAACCTATTCACGTTTTTGATACCCATACCACAAACCTATTACTTGGAGGTGCAATTGGAATTGGTGCATTATTAATCATTATTTCTATTTGCATAAATATAGTTCTTGGATTTAAAACCAAAAATTATGAGCGAGCCATTTTAGGAAATAACGGTATCGCTGGATTGGTTCTCTACGTTTCTGTTGCTTATGGCTTATTAGATATGATGATGTTCCAAAAAGGAGTATTCACATTACCTTACATCATTTTTCTAATTGTTATACCTATTCTATGTATGTTCTTGCGAGATCCTTTATCAAAGCTCTTAAGTGGCAGAAAAGACTTTATGCCTGAGAACATTGGAGAATTTATCATTGAAAACTTCTTTGAGCTATTTGAGTACCTTTTAAGCTATCTTTCAAACTCAATGTCATTCCTAAGGGTGGGTGGATTTATCCTAAGCCATGCTGGTATGATGGCGGTTGTAATGTCACTTTCTGAAATGGTTGGCTCTGCAGCAAGCCCTATCGTTATTGTCATTGGTAATCTGTTTGTTATGTGCCTTGAGGGACTTATTGTTGGAATTCAAGTATTACGTCTCGAGTTTTACGAGATATTTAGCCGTAACTTTGAAGGAAATGGCAAGCCTTATGAGCCTGCTACAGTTTTATACAAAGTCGAAGAATAGACTATTCTCTACTCAAAATTAGCAAGACTCACAGCCTTTTATTTCCTGCGCTGTGAGTTTTTGTGGTTTTTGAAACTAATTTAAGCGCGCACTACAAATTCAATATAAAATCAATTTAAACAAAACATTTTGGAGGAATATTTTTATGAAAACTATTTTAATGCTTCTATTACCACTTGTTGCAATTATCTTATTGGCTACACCACTTTATCCTGTTTACAAAGGCATTACTTCTGGTGTAAAAGCAAAACGTTCAATCATTTTTAACCTATGTGCATTTGCTGGTGTTTGTGTTCTTGCATTTGCTTTTCCTATAGCTGGTATTGTATCTGCTGCTGGCGAAGTTGCTTCTACTGCTAGTTCTGCTTCTGTTGGTATGGGTTATCTTGCAGCCGCTTTGGTAACTGGTCTATCTTGCTTAGGTGCTGGTATTGCAGTTGCTGCTGCTGCTCCTGCTGCTATTGGTGCTGTTAGTGAAGATGCTAAATCATTCGGTAAGGCAATGATTTTCGTTGTTCTTGGTGAAGGTGTTGCTATTTATGGTCTGCTTATCTCAATCCTTATTCTTAACAGAATATAAGAAAGTTTGGAGCTTAACCTCTAATTTAAAGCGGGAGGACAAATTTGTATGAAGTTTTATGTTTTAAGCGACAATATTGACACATGTATGGGAATGAGATTAACAGGTATTGAAGGCGTTGTTGTGCATGAGGCAGCCGAAGTGGAACTTGAACTAAAAAAAGCTTTTTCTAATAACGAAATTGGTATTGTGCTTATGACCGAAAAGCTCATAGCGTTATGTTCTGAAGTAGTTTTTAACTATAAGCTTCACTACAAGCGTCCTTTGATTGTTGAAATTCCTGATCGACATGCTACCTCACAAATCAGCGACTCTATTTCACGTTATATTCGTGAGGCAATTGGTATAAAAATATAACACTAAAAGACTTATGACTTTTAGATAAATAATCTAAGCGACATTAGCTATCGCTAATGTCAGCGTGAACGGAGGTCATTATGGATCAACCAAATAAACTACAGAAATTTCAAGCTGCTGTCTTTGCCGAAATTGATACAAAAACTAAACTCATTAAGCAAGAGGCAGAAGACTTTAAAAACAGTGAGCTCGAAAAAAATAGAGATATGCAACTTTTAAAGTCATATAATGAAATACAAAAAAACTCACAGGATATAAGAAAGAAACTAAAACGTGAAGTTGCCAAATTTGGGCTTGATTGTAAGAGAAACGTTTTAATTAGGCGTAACGAAATTAAAAATAGAACCTTTGACAACGTTACTGAAAAACTTTTTAATTTTTATAACTCGGCTGATTATAATGAATATATTTTAGCCAAGCTACAAAGCTTTGCAAAAGCAAATTCTCTTGCTGACGTTGAAATTCACGTGAGCGAAAGGGATTATCTTAATGCACAAAAGCTAAAGGATGCATATTCCCTACCTTGCACATTTATTGAGGACAAATCAATTAAACTGGGCGGCTTTATTTTAATAAACACTAAAGACTGCATTTATTTTGACGAAACTCTTACAAACATACTAGCAGAGCAAAAAGAATATTTTATTAAAAATAGTGGGCTTTTTCTCTAGGCTATAACTGACTATTTCTATGAGGTGAAAATATTGATGAACGTTGTATATTCTATAAATGGTCCAGTTGTAACAGTCAAAGATACAAAAGACTTTTCTATGCTTGAAATGGTTTATGTGGGAGAAAAACATCTTATTGGTGAGGTTATTCGTATTAGCGATAAGTTTACCACCATTCAAGTTTATGAAGTTACAACAGGATTAAAACCAGGTGAGCCTGTTTACAAAACAGATGCACCAATCTGTGCTACACTAGGACCTGGTATTCTTTCAAACATATTTGATGGAATTGAACGTCCTTTAAGAAAAATATGCGAATTGTCTGGAGCATTTATTGATCAAGGATCAAATGTTCCGTCTCTTGATACTGACAGAAAATTTGATGTTACGATTACAGTAAAAGTTGGCGACATCCTTAACGGTGGTGACATCTATGCAACTTGTCCTGAAACACCGGTAATCCTCCACAAGTGTATGCTTTCCCCCACCCTAAGTGGTAAGATTACTTATGTAGCTCCTAACAGTAGCTACACCGTAACGGATGTTGTTGCCAAAATACTACAAGATGATGGCGTAGAAGTTGAACTTACTTTGTGTCAGAAATGGCCTATTAGAATGCCACGACCTGTTATACAAAGGAAACCTATTTCTATTCCTCTAATCACTGGTCAACGTGTTATTGACACGCTATTCCCTATTGCAAAAGGTGGTTCCGCTGCTGTTCCTGGTGGCTTTGGAGCTGGAAAAACTATGACTCAACATCAGATTGCAAAATGGTGTGATGCAGATATCATCGTTTATATTGGTTGTGGTGAGCGTGGAAACGAGATGACTCAGGTGCTTGACGAGTTTTCAGAGCTGATTGATCCAAAAACTGGAAACAAGATGACTGATAGAACCGCTCTTATTGCAAATACTTCAAATATGCCGGTTGCAGCTCGTGAGGCATCTATCTACACTGGTATTACACTTGCGGAATATTACAGAGACATGGGTTATCACGTTGCTGTAATGGCAGACTCAACTTCCCGTTGGGCAGAGGCTCTTCGTGAAATTTCTGGACGTTTGGAAGAAATGCCTGCTGAAGAAGGCTTCCCTGCTTACCTACCATCTCGCTTATCTGAATTTTATGAGCGTGCTGGATATATGGTAAACTTAAATCATACTGAGGGTTCTGTTACGATTATTGGTGCAGTTTCTCCTCAAGGTGCAGACTTTTCCGAGCCTGTAACACAAAATACTAAGCGTTTTGTTCGTACATTCTGGGCACTTGATAAATCACTTGCCTATGCTCGTCACTACCCTGCAATCAATTGGAACGACAGCTATAGCGAATATATTGACGACTTGACTCCTTATTATAATAAAGTTATTGGTCCGGAATTTCTACAATGTAGACAACGTATTGCAAATCTTTTGCAAGAGGAATCATCATTAATGGAAATTGTTAAGCTAATTGGTGCGGATGTACTTCCTGACCACCAAAAGCTGATTATCGAAACCTCAAAGGCTATCCGATTAGGATTGCTACAACAAAATGCATTCCACAAAGATGATACCTTTGTACCACTTACAAAGCAGCTAAAAATGATGCAAATTACCCTTTACCTTAATGATAAAACGCTTACACTTATTAAGAGTGGTGTTGCCCTTTCAGAAATTGTAGATCTTGGTCTTTTCGACGTTATTGCTGGCATGAAATATGATATTCCAAATGATGATTTAGCTGCGTTTGATAGAATTTATAAGAACATTGATGATACATTAACTAAATTCACAGCGACTCTAAATAAATAACGGGAGGAACAAATATGAGCCTACAAATTTTAGGATTAAAAGAAATCACAGGTCCATTGGTGGTCATAGATAATGTTTCAAACGTTAGTTATGATGAAATGGTTGAACTCGTTTTGGAAGATGGCTCACAACGTCTTGGACGTGTTGTCCAGATTGAGGGCAAGAGAGTTGTTATTCAAGTTTTTGAGGGTACTACAGGTCTTTCATTAACAAATACTAAAACCAAGCTTATGGGAAAGCCTATGGAACTTCCAGTATCGAAAGAAATTCTTGGACGTATCTTTAATGGTGCTGGTGCCCCTATTGATGGCCTTGGCGACATTTTCGCTACGAAATCAATGGACATTAACGGTAAACCGTTAAATCCTGTTGCTCGTAAATACCCTAAAAACTACATTAGAACAGGAATTTCGTCTATCGACGGGCTTATGACACTTATCCGTGGACAAAAACTTCCTATATTCTCAGGTTCTGGTATGAGCCATAACAAACTTGCTGTTCAATTGGTTTGCCAATCACAGTTAAGTGATGACAAAGATGAGAAATTTGCTATTGTATTTGCTGCAATGGGCGTAAATAACGACGTTGCAGATTACTTTAAGAGGAGTTTCGAGGAATCTGGCGTATTGGAAAACGTTGTAATGTTTTTAAATCTTTCAAATGATCCAATTATTGAACGTATTCTTGCCCCACGTTGTGCATTGACCGCTGCTGAATATTTGGCTTATGAGGAGAATATGAATATTCTTGTTATTATGTCAGATATGACTTCTTACGCTGAGGCACTCCGAGAGTTTTCGTCTTCAAAAGGTGAAATTCCTGGAAGAAAGGGATATCCTGGATACTTATATTCTGATTTAGCTTCACTTTATGAGCGTGCCGGAATTCTTAAAGGTGGAAAAGGTTCTGTTACACAGATACCTATCCTTACAATGCCTAATGATGATATTACCCATCCAGTTCCAGACCTTACTGGATATATTACAGAAGGACAGATTGTTCTTGACCGAAACCTTGACCAAACTGGTGTTTATCCACCAATTTCTATACTTCCTTCCCTATCTCGTCTTATGAAGGACGGTATTGGTGAAGGTTTTACAAGGGCAGACCACTCCGCTGTTTCTAATCAGTTATTTGCTTCCTATGCACGTGTGCAGGATGCAAGGGCGCTTGGTTCTGTTATCGGTGAAGAAGAGCTTTCAAAGAGCGATAAGGCTTATCTTCAATTTGGTAAAATGTTTGAAAAACACTTTATTTCTCAAGGATTTACCGAAAACCGTACTATTGAGGAAACTTTGGAGCTTGGTTGGGACTTGCTAAGCCTACTTCCCAAAGGAGAGCTTTCTCGTATGGACTCTACATTTGTTGAACAATACTTCGACCCAGAACGTGCAAATAAATTTAAGAGTGAATAACTCGGTTTAAAATTTATATCGAAAGGTGGTCGTGAAAAATAATGCCTAACAACATATTCCCTACTAAAGGTAATCTTATTGCTACCAAAAAAGCATTAAATCTTGCACGACTTGGATATGATTTGCTTGACCGAAAAAGAAGTATTCTTATTCGTGAGATGATGACTTTGTTGGAAAAAGCAAAATCCCTTAGAGGCGAGATAGAAGCAACATATAAAGCTGCTTATTTTGCGCTACAGCGTGCTAATATTACATTGGGACTTTGCGAGGAAATCGGGAAATCAACAAGCATAGAAA
>JBAQWI010000496.1:0-2271 GCA_049298835.1 Oscillospiraceae bacterium | reverse complement strand
ATATTTACAATGTTGACCAGGATTAACAAAATTTGTTGTTATCTTTAATACTTTAGTTCCTATAAAGGCAACATTTTCTAAATTATCAAATACTTTTACACGATTTACGGAATATTCAGGTTTTGAGTTTCCGTATTTAACTTTTGAATTCTCATATTCAATGGCTTTTGCAGCTAATATATCTTTTTTCGACTGACTCCAATGTGGGAACCAGTCGAAAACTATTTTTTTCATTTCATCGGGCGTCATTATGGTGCTGTATTTTTTTTGCATTTTTAAGAATCGGATTAATAATGCGTTAAACACAAAACGTTGATGGAAATCACTTTCATAAGTCGGACTTTCTTGCAGCAAATAACTAAATGTCATTCGCTTCATACATTTGACTTTGGTCATCTCTAATAGATGTGTTTTTTGTCGTTTTTTAGATTGAATGGTTTCAGATTTGAATTCCTGACTGCTCACTTCTTTAGAACCTTTTATAGCAGCTTCAATATCTCCTCTAGGTAAATCTAATAAATCTATATAAAATGAGGGCTTTAAATTTTGCTCCTGGTTAAAGTTAGATACCGAAGAAAATTTGATACTAGAAGCATTTTGCGTAATTAAATATATCAAGTATTTTGTGATTGAAGCATCCAAGCTTTTTCGTTTTTTAATAAGGTATAAGTCCTTATGGGTCTCATATAGTTTATTCATTGAGTTATCATTAAATGGCCAAGTAACGATATTTTGTATTAAAGGTAGCGACTTATTGTCAATAAACGCCAAATGAACATGCTCATTATCTACAAATGGTAAGAAATCTCCGTCCTGAAGAGATACAACTCTTCCTTCTAGTAAACTTTCTCCAAATAGTGAATTACTGTTTTCGTCTTCCACATTTTCACTTAAAAAATATCGCAATCCTTGAATCAAATCGCGGCGATCAAAAGATTCGATTTCGTCGTCCTTCAAACTTTCAAATTTATCTAATAATTGTATTGCAACTTGCTTCTCATCTTCAAGAATAATATTCGGTAAAATCTCTTTTCTTACATAATGCTGTAGGTCTTCCAAATATTTTTTCAACTGGATATTTTCACCTGTAAAAATCATGTTATATAGAGCTTTTATTTGATGAAATCCTTTTAGAATCGTCTGCAACCTTTCTATTGGAACAGAAAAATATGATAAAAAGCGATTTGGATACAAATACATCGCTTCATCTATTGAAATATCCTCTAAATCAGGTGTTAAAGCAGCCTCAATTGCTTTTTTATCCTCTATTAAATTTTCTAATGCAGCAATCCAGGAATCTAGTGTTAACTCTTTGCCTTCAAAACCATTAAATGTGAAGGCATATTCCAAACGTTCACTAATTTTTTCTAAATCATCGATATATCTTTTTGTTGATTTGCCTTCAACATACAAATAACCTGAACTAAAAATACGTTTTAAAACTATAATACTTAATTGGTCCTGGTCCTGAAATAATTTCGTCTGTTCATTAAATAATGAGGTATTAATTTGATGAATATCAATAAGGAATTGACCAATGGGATAATCTTTTAATTGTAAGTTTGCTAAGCTAGAGGTATCTTCTAAGTGACTTCGTACTTCTCGAGCCCGTGGTGAAATTAAAAAATCATTATTCTGAGTATCTGATTCAATAAATCGTTTAAACTGATACATATGATGGAACGAATAATATCTGCTTGCTGAATGATTTTTCGGATAGTTAAAATTTCCTTCACAAATTCCCAAGAACTTATTTGAAATTTGATTAATAATGGGCGGTAAACCATTTAAATGACGTGGCGGATAAGTCTTAAAATCCAAAAATGATTCTACCGTCTTAAATACGCTAGGATAATCCTTGCGGTAATTAATTAATTGAATAATAGTAAATCCAGCTTTTTCCAAAGCTCGGATTAGTCGTTGTTGTATAGGCGTAATGAAGTAAAATCCATGAAATATAATTGCCTTATCTTTAAGCAGTTCATTCGTCCAAGTCCCTACAAAAGGTTTCAACTCTTCCAACGACTTAAAAGACTTCGGCTTTAAATTTGTCATATTTCTTTCATTATCATTTTGATAAGCTTCAGCAATAATAACTTCTACCATCTCAACAAACATAGATTCTGTGTTCTTCTCAAAATTTTGAAACCAACTACGATAATTTTGAATACTGGGAGTCTTTTCTAATTGGGTCCATAAATCTAAACATAATTTCTCTTCATATGAATGAGATGTGAGGCCTTTCCTGATATCTTGATTAGTTACATTGGC
>JBAQWI010000495.1:0-4109 GCA_049298835.1 Oscillospiraceae bacterium | reverse complement strand
GTGGACACCCTTTGCCCTACGGTTGTTAAAAATAAAATTCCAAATTATATTTTTGGTACTTGACAATAAAATTGGTGTATGATAGTATGTAAGAAACAAGTAGTAAGTAGTAAGTAGTAAGTGAATTTTAAATTTAAAGTATACGAGGAGAATGTTTATGAATGAGTTGGGTTTAGCACAGAAATTTTCTATTGTAGCATTAAACGCACAGGCTAGTCGTAGTATGACAAATGCTAAAAAAGTTGCATTGCGATGTATTTCAGTTGCAACGGTGATAGAAACTTATTTAATTACTGGATTAATTCAAGCACCAGATGAGTTGACAATGAAAAAGGAAATGCTAAACCATAAGGATATTACACTTTACCAAAAAATACTGTTTGGGATGATTCTCTCTAGAAGAGATACTGTTACGGGAACACTTAGCTGGTGGATAACTAGGTCATCCAAAGTGACTAGTAGACAGTTAAAGAAGTTAGAAAAAGCAATAACGGAGTCGTTAATGGGCGTAGATATGATTGAGGAAATACCAAACCTTTTAGGTTGTGATTTGTACTACGACACTTCTGGAGTTACAATAAAAGAATATCGCAGTAACGTCGAAGAATATACGAGGATAACAGAAACTATTCGTGCAGAAATATTAGAAGAAGGTTCTGTAAGTGATGAGACAATCTCTATGTTGTGGCTTCTTCGGGAAAGTGGATGCCTCCATGATATCTTTTCTAACAAGGAGCTAGATACAGTATCAATTAGAATAAATGAACTATATCGAAGTATTTCCTTTGCAAAGACAATGTTTTCGCTTAATGTGCACCGTGGAATGGAAATAGCCATAAAGAACTTCTTAAAAATGAAGAAACAGGCGATAATGACACCTACGGGCACAGGCATTAACTTTATATTTCCAGTAATTGAGCGTTCGCAATCCATTTTCATTGATACCCAAGCCTGGTTTTCTAATTCACAACAAAGGCTGAATGATGTGAAAGAACGACTAGAGTCTAATGGTCATACGTATACTGTGTTGCGTGAGGGTCAGGCTCCACTTATTAAAATTGATAATATTATATACGAAGCGATTCCTGAAGCCATTTATGGAAAAGTGCCTATTCATGGTGTACGTCTTCGTAAATATCCTATTTAAAGGGGTGGGGGGAAGTAATGTCTAGACAACGCTCTATAGAAAAAATACAGGAATCAGAGTATGTGTCAATTGGTGAGTTAGTCAGACTTACCAGTTGCCGTTATAGTACACTGAAATTTTATACAGAAGAGGGAATGCTGCCCTTTGAACAAGAGGAAGAAAATTTAACACGCAGATTTAAAAGAGAAAAGGCAATTATCAGACTTGAGGAAATAAAGCTTTTGAAGGCACAAGGATATAGTATTACTGAAATAAAAAAAACACTGAGTACCAACTAATAAATTTATATGCCCTATGGTTGTTATGATAAATGTTCTGTGATAAAATAAATGTAGAGAATGAGAAACATATTTATGTCTTGTGAGGTGAAATAAATGTTAAGTATAAAAAATTCAAGTGTTATGAATCTTGAAAATGCCATACGTGGGGCAAGGAACCCAATGAACAGTTGGGAGAGAAGCGATAGCTACTACGATGAAAATGGTGCGTATATTTTAGCTGAAAATGACCTCTTACTTGCAAAAAAGTTATGCAAAGCGGGGAGTGACCACAGAAAATTTTTACGCCAAATACTCGTTTGCGTTGATATTACTGCACCGCTATATTGGTGGAAAGAATTTGACACCTACAAAGTTGGAACTGTTGTAAATTCAACTAGCACAATGCACAAAATTCACAGTCAGAAGTTTGATTTACAGCAATTTAGTTGCGATGAGATGAGTGGAAATTCAAGAGAAAAAATGAGTTTGCTCATTGCGTATTTAGAAGAATTAAGAGTTAATTATAATACTACAAAAGATAAACAATCGTGGTATGACATTATTCAATTATTACCATCAAGTTATAATCAATTGAGAACATGCACTCTTAATTACGAAGTTTTGGTAAATATATATTGTTCAAGAAAAAATCACAAATTGAATGAATGGCATGTATTCTGTGATTATATTAAAAACTTACCTTATGCTAATGATTTAATTATTATTGGAGAATAGAGTTGTATTATAGTTACCCCATAAAATAAAGGGCGTTCACAGTTTGAAACTGTGAACGCCCTTTAAACATTATTATCTGATTATAGTATAAAGATTTCAAATCAGCATAGCATTAACAAAATAAAAAACAGTCGAGCAGACAAAAGCCCACTTGACAGTTAAATATAGTTTTTATTTAGTTTTATAGCCCACCACAACATTTGGCAAAGAGCCCACCATTACAAATTTTACATAAGAAAATGGCTCCGGATTATTTTTTTCGTAAATCCAACGTGTCAGTTCAAGTACGTTTTGAGAGTCTGATAGGTGTAAACATTCCGCCTCTTTTGGCGTAGGCATACGAGTAACAATGGTTTGGTCAATTTTTTCAAGGTCGACATTAGCTTGATCAATCAACAATGCGGCAAGTGAGCCCGATAAGTCGCAATCTTTTAGCTTATCAAAAACTTCATTGGAAAGATAGGAGTGTTCAACGGCAATACTATGCTTATTGACAGACCGTATGCGTAGTGTATATTGTTTGCTAGATGGGGTTATGCAGTGCATTTCCTTGAGTAACCCGTCGCTTGGGAAGATAATCTTGCTTTCAATGATGTTACTTTCGGGTTCAAGTCCCATCGCCTTTAGGGGATAGGTTAAACTAATGAGAGGTATAAAAGCTGATGAAGACTTCTTGCGTGATACAAATGTACCGATTCCTCTACGTTTGTAGATAATACCCTCACGTTCTAGTTCTAAAAGGGCAGAACGAACAGTAGCCCTACCCAAACCAAATTGTGCCATCCAATCAAGCTCAGTAGGGATTTGCTCATCGTCAGCATATTTTTCTGCAAAAATAAGATCACGAATATATTCTTTTAGTTGAAGATATAGTGGAATAGGGTTGTTTCTGTCTATCATGCTGTAATCATCCTAATAAGTTTAGTGAATATAATAATTGACACTATTATATAAAAGATATATAATTTTGTCAAGATGTCCGAACAACCGAATGTTTGGACAAAAAACTGGTAAGGGGGAGTTGTTTTGGATAAAAAAATACAGTCTATACAAAAAAAGTTGTCATCTGTGGGCATAGATGGAATAGAACTTTGTGAAAAGGGAAAAAGCATACTCTTACAAGGAGAGCTATTACAATACAGCGATGTGGTTAAATCGGGCAAGATTGCAAGCAAATTTAGATACAAGGGAGTCATAAACGATATTACCACTAAGGGCAAAAAACCAGCAGAGATCACAAAGCCAAAGTGCAAGGATGACAGTCTTAACGGTAAAAGGTATGATGTAGTTATCATTGGTGGTGGAGTAATTGGATGTTCTATTGCAAGGGAATTATCAAAATATCATATTTCTATCCTACTATTAGAAAAAGAATGTGACGTAGCAATGCAGGCATCTTCCCGTAATGATGGCATGATTCACCCTGGTATTGCAACACATCTTCATGGAAATACAGCAAGCTACAATGTCCGTGGTAACAAAATGTATACACGGATTTGTGAGGAGTTAAATATTCCTTTTAAACGTACAGGAAATTTAATATTGTTCAAAGAAAAAAACTACCACCTTTTATCTCCAGCATTAATAGCAAGGAGCAAGTATATAGGCATAGAGTATCAACACTTATCAAAAAAGCAATTGCTAGAGATTGAGCCTAATATTACAGATGAACAACAGGGTGGGTTTATATTCCCATCAAGTGGAGTGCTTTCACCTTATAAGCTTACGGTGGCTTTGGCTGAAAATGCGGTACAAAATGGAGTGACAGTATGCCTTTCAACAATTGTTGAAGGCATGGTGAAAAAAGACGGAGAAATTACTGAAGTTATCACAAACCGAGGAAAAATTATTCCTCGCATTGTTATCAATGCGGCAGGTGTATTTGCAGATAAAATCGCAGAATTTGCAGGAGATAGGTTTTTTACAATTCACCCAAGAAAGGGCGAAATAATTATACTAGATAAAAA
>JBAQWI010000494.1:0-7285 GCA_049298835.1 Oscillospiraceae bacterium | reverse complement strand
GTCTGCTCAATCAAAGCAACCAGTGTTTGAATGTCTAACTTCACAGCCAGTGGATTGTCTGAAAAATCAAAATTTTCGCTTTGAATTTCGTTGATACTTTTTTCGACAAGTACCAATTTTTCTTTTGCAACAGCAAAAGCTGTGTTTTGTGAGTTTAGCCTATTGTTAATATCATCGAGAGTTAAATTAATAGTAGACGGTAGGTTAAGTGCACTTAAATCAAGCTTTAATTCTAAAATAATGTGATGCAGTGTTAGTGTTTTGTCTTCAATATCAGGCAAAAATTCGGACAGCTTTGTGTGTGATTTCATATCAAATTCAGCATTGATTAAAAGCTGATTGCAAATTGTCTGCTGTTCTTTTAACCTGCGTGAGGACTCGTCGTAAATCTGCTTTTCACTTTCAAGCTCATCTTGTGAAACAGTTTCTTGATGTTCTTTTGCAGGGTCAGGGTGTTCTTTTGAACCACAAACAGGGCAAGGGGTGTCCTCTTTTAAACTGCCAGATAGAAAAAATGCTTGGCTATCAATAAAACAGTTCATCTTATATTTATAACTTTTCGTTACCGACACAAAGGTTTGGGTTAAACCCTTGCACTTTAGAATCTCAGAAGTGATTTTGCGAAAACTATCATACTGTTTTTGTGCTGTGTCTATCTCTCCCAAAATCAAGACGTATTTTTGTGCTTTAGCAAGTTTTAGGAGTAATTCTTCAATGTGTTTTAGAGCATCTTGTTGCAAGGCAAATTCCTGCCTTAATGAATTCAGTTTATCAATCTTTGTGAGCTTTTGCTTTAGTTCCTCAATCTTAGTTATCATTGAGGGAATCTTTGATTGTTCTGCTTTTGCATCAGTCAGCTCGATTTTTGCAGAGTCTAACTGGAGGCTGTAATCCTCATAGGCTTTTTTATAGGATGTCACAGTCTCTTTTGTGGTTGTTTCCTGTATAGATATTTCGGTAATTGATTTTTCAATAGATTCAATTTCCTTAATTTGCTTTAGAAGTTCAATTGAAAGAGAAAGGGAATCAAATTCCGATTTCTTTGCGTTTAGTAGGAGTAATTCGTTCTTGCTATTTTCAAACAACAAAAACTTTGAGTTAACTTCCTTTGCATAGGGAATATTTATACTATCCTTGGATTGATTAAGTGTAACTAAACTTTCTTTATGTGTAGAAAATTGCTGGCTTTGGTCTTCATTTAATTTACCTAGTAGCCTTAGAATATAATTAATATCCTTATTCTCACTGTGAACTGCTGTTTCAATCTCATCACCTTTAGAAAACTGTATGCTTTCAATATAAGCAGTACAACGTGTAATGTGTTGCTCTAGTTTGGATTTTAGTGAGGTAACATTCATGCGGAGTTGCTCAGTAAAATCGTCAAGCACTTTGGTTGAAAAAATCTTTCTAAGGGTTTTTTGCTTTTCATTGGAGTCATCGGATAAAAACTTCCTAAACTCTCCTTGAGGTAGCATTACAATCTTTTTAAATTGATCTGCATTGATACCTAGAATTTCCTCTATTTTAATGTCAACAGTTGCAGTTCCGTTAACAATACTACCATCTTCCATCGTGAGGGTGGCAGTTGAATTTTCTTTTACATAGTTGCCATTTCGCTTTAGTTTAAATTGTATTGGTTCACGTCTAACAAGATAGCGTTTACCGTGAACAATAAATTCAAACTCAACATAACAGACGCATTCCTTGCCAGCGAAATCACTCTTAAAGCTATCTGCATCACGAATGTCACCACTTGCAACCCCATACAGACAAAAAGAAATAGCATCAAAAATGCTGGTTTTGCCACTTCCTGTTTTTCCAGAAATTAAGAATATGCCCTCGCTATCAAATGCAGTAAAGTCAATGGCTTGTTTTTTTGCAAAGGGGCCAAACGCTTCCAGTTCAAGTTTAATCGGTATCATCGTTTTCTCCTTTTACTGCCCTAATGGTGGATTGTATATACTTTTTAGATTTTTCGTCTAACTCTTGATTGGTGACGTCAAGATAAAAGCTTTCGAATAAACCAAGTTCTGATAGCTTTGCAACCTGTGATTTCTCTCTAATAAAGCCATCACTTACAGCGGTGTTAAAGTTTACATATTTTAATCCAATAATGTTAGGGAATACAGCTTTAAGCCTTGAAATGGCATTAAGCACAATTGTGTCATCTGTTATATTCATAAAAACATAGTCATTTAGATTTTCGAAATGATCTCGGTTATTTAAGTAATCAAAACTGCCCTCTATTATCCTAACGTCACGAAGAGGCTCAATAGACACTTGTGAGGTTTTTATAGTACCCTTGTCCACAATATTAATAAGCGTAAATGATTTGTTTTGGGTAGCTTCATCTATTGAATATTTGAGAGGTGAGCCTGCAAACACCATTTTTTCACTTCCTGCGGTGCGGTGGGAATGAAGATGCCCAAGTGCAACATAATCAAACTCATTGAATATAGATGCATCAATCATCTCGCTACCGCCAACGCTTACGTCAGAGTTCACACCACCACCATATAAACCATGACCTACTAAAATGTTTATTGCAGTAGTGTCAAGGTTTTTTAGCATATCTTGCGTATACAGTTTCATTGCTTGATCGTGTGTCTTAATTGTTTCCTGTGGATAAAGCTGTTTTATATTGTGCGGCTCTATGTAAGGGATTAAATGAAAATTCACCCCTTGAAATGCAATTTTTTTAATTTCATTTGTTATGTTACCTACAATGTGAAGCCCACTCTTTTTTAATAACTCGCTACCAAATGAAAGTCGTTCCTTTGAGTCATGGTTACCAGCTATAATAAATGTTTCAATTTTATTTTTTTGGACAATTTCAAAAAGAATACCACCGAGCAGGTTGATTGCCTCTGAGGACGGAATAGAGCGGTCGTATAAATCTCCAGCAATGATGAGTGCATCGGGCTTTATTTCTTCTAGCTTTTTTACAAATTTTTCAAAGTAATATTTTTGATCCTCAAGTAGGGAATAATCATTTAAGTTTTTACCAATATGCCAATCGGCGGTGTGAACAATTTTCATCTTATTTCCTCCTTGAAATTTAATACATTCATTTTAACAATTATGGATAAGTTTTGCAATGTTTAAATTAACATTGTCTTTTTACTGGTTAAAAACAATGATACAAAAGGAAAAGAGAGCGATTTTTAATCGCTCTCTTTTTGCATTATTTTTGGGAGATTAACAGCAAGGATTAGCACATCCGTTGTTGCATCCGTTATTGCATCCGCCACCGATGCCGCCGCCACAGAAAACAAGAAGAAGTATGATGATAAGTATCCAGCTGCATCCGCCACCAAATAATCCGCCGCCACAATTGTTGTTACACATAAAATAAATTCCTCCTTTTAGTTATTACAACACATACTATGTAAAAGGCATAAAGTGTGTTACAACAACTATTAAAATTCTAAAAAATAATTCTAACAATATTTTCGAGGTTAAAAACGAATTGGAAAATAGACAAAATGAATTTGATAAGCGATACCACCGTTGTATAAAAGAACAATAAATTAATAAATGTACAAGTATAAGTGAAAGGTATTTAAAAATTGTAAAAATTGACCATACTAAGTCACAAGTAATTTTGCATATACTCAAATAAGAAGTCTTTTACCCCAATTTTAAGTATCAGTAGAAATGGAGTGGGAAAAATGTTTGTTTTCAATGGGTTTACTGAAAAGGCTAATAGTGCTATAAATGGAGCCATTCAAATTGCGTCGGATTTAGGACACACAGGTATAGGTAGTGAACATATTCTCTATGGGCTTTTATCAGAGGATTCTAGCGTTTCACAAACACTGCTCGAAAAAAACAACATAACAGATGACGATATTGAGCAGAAATTAAAAGATGTCTTTGGTACAGGAATACCCAGTGAGCTTACCCCAACCGATTTAACTCCAAGAAGCAAGAGGATTTTGGAAAACTCGATTTATGAGGCAAGAAACTTAGGTCATAAATTTGTAGGTACAGAGCATATTCTGTTGTCAGTCCTAAAAGAAACTGATTGCTATGGGGTTATGTTTTTGCAAGAGCTTGGCATAAATTCAAAAGACCTTTATCAAACCTGTGTTAGTGAGATAACAAATTCAACATCTAATGATGGAAGTTCTGTGCAACCAGAACAATATTCAAAACCAAATAAAAAGGCAAATACGAAAGGTACCATTACCGAATATGGTAAAGATCTAACAGAGCAAGCAAGAAACAATGCACTAGATCCAGTCATTGGTCGTGATGGCGAAATCGAGCGGGTTATCCAAATCTTGTCTAGGCGTACAAAGAATAATCCTTGTCTAATTGGCGAGCCTGGTGTTGGTAAAACAGCCATAATCGAGGGGCTAGCACAAAAAATTGCAATAGGTGAGGTTCCAGAAACAATCAAGGGCAAACGAATTATATCGCTTGATTTGACTGCGATGCTTGCAGGGGCAAAGTATCGTGGCGACTTTGAAGAGCGTATTAAAAAAGTTTTGGAGCAGGTTACAACTCAGGGCAACATAATTTTATTTATTGATGAAATTCACAATATTATAGGAGCAGGTGCGGCAGAGGGCGCGATTGATGCGGCTAATATCTTAAAGCCTCAACTTGCAAGAGGAGAAATTCAACTCATAGGTGCTACAACTATCAATGAGTATCGTAAATATATTGAAAAAGATGCGGCACTTGAGCGTCGTTTTCAGCCAGTTAGTGTAAACGAGCCATCAATGGAGGATGCCATTAAAATATTATATGGCCTGCGTGATAAATATGAGGCTCATCATAAGATAAAGATTACAGATGAAGCAATAGTTTCTGCCGTTACGATGTCGGCACGATACATCTCGGATAGATATCTTCCCGATAAGGCAATAGATTTAGTTGATGAGGCAGCCTCAAGGGTTCGTTTAAAAGCATTTACAGCACCCAAAAGTGTCAAAGAGCTTGAAAATATGTATAAAGATATTACCGCTGAAAAAGCAGCAGCAATAAATTCACAGGATTTTGAGGGTGCTGCAAAATATCGTGACAAAGAAAAGAAGCTTTTGGACAATCTTGAAAAGGCAAAGCAAAACTGGCATGAAAAGCGAGGTAGAGTGTCTGGAGAAGTTACTTCAAATGATATTGCAGATATTGTTGCGAGTTGGACTGGTGTACCTGTAAAACAGCTTACAGAGCAAGAGAGTGAGCGACTTTTAAACATTGAAGACATCTTACATGAACGAATTGTAGGACAAAATCAAGCTGTGACGGCAATTGCAAATGCAATTAGACGTGGACGTGTGGGCTTAAAAGATCCAAAACGTCCAATGGGTTCATTTTTATTCTTAGGTCCTACTGGGGTTGGTAAAACTGAGGTTTGCAAGGCTTTGGCCGAAGTTTTATTTGGAAATGAAACTTCAATTATTAGGCTTGATATGTCTGAATATATGGAAAAACATTCGGTATCCCGTATGGTTGGTTCTCCCCCTGGCTATGTTGGTTATGATGAGGGTGGGCAACTTACAGAAAAAATACGCAGAAAACCATATTCTGTACTACTATTTGACGAGGTTGAAAAAGCCCATCCAGATGTATTTAACATTCTGCTTCAAATTTTGGAGGAAGGTGTTTTAACAGATGCACAGGGTAGGAGTGTGAATTTCAGAAATACTGTTATCATTATGACCTCTAATATAGGTGCAAAACTTTTAACTGAAAGAAAAAACCTTGGATTTTCAGGGGAAAGCGCAGCGATACTTGATGAAGAAAAAGACAAAGCTATCGTGTTAAAGGAACTTAAAAATCATTTTAAGCCAGAGCTATTAAATAGACTTGACGAAATTATTGTGTTCCATAAACTTAGTCAAGATAATATCAAACAAATCGCTAAAAATATGCTTACTATATTCAAAAATCGAGTAAAAAACCTTGATATTGACATTGATTTTACCGATAATGCTGTTAGTAAAATTGCAGAAGTAGGCTATGACCCAGTATATGGTGCAAGACCACTGCGACGTGCAATCACATCACATATTGAAGATAAATTATCTCAAAAGCTTTTAGATGGAAACATTAAGAAGACTGACAAAGTTGTAATTGATGTTGTTGGTGCAGAATTTTTGTTTAAAAATGTATAAAATATAGACAACGCAGGATATAATCTGCGTTGTTGTTTTATACTAAAAAGGTATTCACAAACACTATACGTTGTGGTATACTATTAAAATATGTAACTATGTATAGGAGGTGCGTTTTTGATAGATTGCAAAGACTGTAAAAATTCAAATGAATCACTTGAAATTCAATATAAATATGTTGATAAAGTAAAAGCTATTTTACAAAAAAGATATAATGATAAAACAATGCTTGCCCATGTGCATTCATATGGTTGCCAGCAAAACGTCAGTGATGGCGAAAAAATTAAAGGGTTACTTGCAATAATGGGCTACACATTTTGTGATACCCCTGATGAAGCAGATATAGTTATATATAATACCTGTGCTGTAAGAGAAAATGCCGAGGATAGAGTCTTTGGAAACATTGGTGAATTAAAGCACAACAAGGAACGTAATCCCGAAATGATAATTGGGTTGTGTGGTTGTATGATGCAACAAGAACACATCTCACAAAAAATTAAAAAAAGCTACCCACAAGTTGATATTGTTTTTGGAACACACGTTCTAACAAAGCTTCCACAGATGATATACAACACCCTTACCAGCCATAAACGTCAGTTTGATATCTCGGATAAAGATATCCAAATTGTTGAAAATATTCCTATTGTTAGAGATAAAACCTTTGCAAAGGCGAACTTGCCTATTATGTATGGTTGTAATAATTTTTGTACTTATTGCATCGTACCTTATGTAAGGGGCAGAGAAAGAAGTCGCAAGAGTGCTGATATCATCACTGAGTTTAAGTCGCTCGTGGCTGATGGATTTAAGGAAATTACCTTACTTGGGCAAAACGTAAATTCTTATGGAAAAGGGTTAGATGAGGACATTAACTTCTCGAAGTTATTAAGAGTGCTCAATCAAATAGAGGGCGAGTTTAGAATACGTTTTATGTCATCCCACCCCAAAGATGCAACCTTTGAGCTAATTGATGCTATTGCTGATTGCGATAAGGTATGCAAACATTTTCACCTACCAATTCAAAGCGGAAGTAATAGAGTGCTTTCTCTGATGAATAGAAAATATACAACCGAGAGTTACCAAAAGCTAATTGAATATGCAAGAAAACGCATACCTGATATTGCATTTACAAGTGATATTATAGTTGGTTTTCCGTCAGAAAC
>JBAQWI010000493.1:0-3254 GCA_049298835.1 Oscillospiraceae bacterium | reverse complement strand
ATCCGATACCAACCAAATAGCTTAAAATCATGTTTTTTAATAAAGTTCATCAAGAATTTTATGATAAGGATTGATACCAAAAAGGCAACAGCCATTCCAAGAGCAAGGGTGATAATCTCTGTACTTGTAAACTCAAATCCAAATTTCAATAGATTATAGGCACTTGCTCCAAGCATGGATGCAACGGCAAGAAAAAACGTGAACTCTGCTGCCGCTACTCGTGATACCCCTATCAGCAAAGCGCCTATAATCGTTGCTCCCGAACGCGATGTACCGGGAATTAGTGATAGCACTTGAAACATTCCGACGATAAGTGCTGTTTTATAGCTGATGTCTGCAAGAGTATAAGTAGTATCGATACGCTTTTTATTCCAATTTTCAATGAAGATAAACAACATACCATAAAAAATAAGCGTTATTGAGATCACTATTGGATTTTGGATATGCACTGTTGACAGGATGTTAGAGTTTATTATTTCGCTTCAAATAATAATGTCATACTCTTTTTAATTATTGCCATTAATACTACAATGGTCAGAATTAGTGCAAGCAAATCTGCTAATGGCTGCGCAAATATCAATCCGTTTAGTCCAAAGGTACTGTTAAGCACAAATAAAATTGGGATATAGAAAAATCCTTGCCTTGCAATGGAAAGCAAAAGTGAAGCTTTTCCTTTCCCCATAGCTTGTACCGTTACACAACCAACCATTTGAGCTCCATATACAGGAAGTGACCACATAAGCCCTAAAAGTATAAAGCTTCCTTGTGAAATTACATCTGGCAGAGGAGTAAAAAACGAAATAAGCTGATTTGAAAAAAGCCCAAAAATTATAGTGAATACCATACCAATTGCGCTGGTAATCAGCATACCTTTTTTTATAATTTCTTGCACACGATTATAGTTTTTTGCGCCGAAATTATATCCGAGTAGCGGTTGACATCCAGCGGCAAATCCCATGAATATATATGTTCCAATAGTCATTATTTTGGAAGCTACACCCATTCCGGCGACAGTATCATTACCATATGAAACAGCTAAATTATTACATAACATAACAGCCACACCCATTAGCAACTGACTTATGGAAGAGGGCGCCCCAATAGAAAATATTTCCTTCCAAATATCTTTTTGAAAAGAAATATTTTTGAACTTAAATTTAATCATTGATTTATCACGTAGATAAAATATTATGTAATAAATTAGACTAAGTGCATTACCAAGCACAGTTGCAATTGCTGCACCTTTAATTCCCATATGTAGGGTAAAAATAAAAATTGGATCTAGAATCATATTTACTACCGTACCAATCAGCATACCCATCATAGACACAATAGTAGAACCTTCGCTTCGTAATAACTGCCCCAAAGCAAAATTGCACATAATGATTGCTGCTCCAAAAAGTAATACCATAGAGTAATCTGAAGCAAATGAATATGTTTCTTCAATTGCCCCTAAAGCATTGACAATCGGTGAAATAAAAAAACTTCCAATTATGGAAGACAATATTCCCAGACTAAAACATATTGCAATCCCTGAAGAAAGAACTTTACTTGCTTTTTCATAATCTGATTTACCCATGCATCTGGAAATATAAGAAGAAGCTCCTGTCCCTATAATTCCTGATAAAGCCATCAAAATCATAAACAGCGGTGTAGTTATATTGGCAGCTGCTAGTTGATTTTGGTCTCCCAGTTTTCCAATAAAATATATGTCTACAAGATTATATAGCAATTGAATCATCATTCCCATAACCATGGGAATAGACATTGTAAAAATAGCTTTGCTGACAGGTGCTTTACTTAATAATTGTATTCTTTTTTCATCCATTTCAATTTCCATCCCCTTTGTCATAATGTTTTAATCCGTCATTTTCGGATTCATAATCTCTTAGGATATGAAGCGCTTTTTCATTAAGGGCGCCATATAAAACAGCAGCTTCAACTTGAGGGTAAATATATTCTGCGTGCGGTAACATAATTGTGATTAATCTATAATCAAGTTTACCTTCAAGAATTTTCTGAAATATTATAGAGATTGAATTTCCGTCAAGAAATGGGATTAATCGTTCGAGCAGATTTTCATTGATTGTGTCATATGTTGCATTTTCCAGCAGTTTGACAACAGCATCATCATTTATATACTCTGCTAGTGAAACAATGCTTGAAATATCTATTTCATGTTTAGCAAGACCTTTTGCCATCTTGTCAAGTAGACTGGGCTTTAGTAACGGTGCAATATTTACAATATCAGATATACATTGCTTGTCCAGTTTACTAGATAAATCTCGCCCTTCCGCAGCACCTTCAAGAATGGCAGCTTCCCTTTCAGTTGGATTACCGGAACTGATAAGTTCATCAAGAGTAATGCCGAAAACACCTGCAATTTCAATTAAAATAGATATATCGGGGAAACTGTCTCCGCACTCATATTTTGATATTGCTTGGCGAGTCAAGTTTAGCCGTTCAGCAAGTTCAGATTGTGTCATGTCCGATTTCTTGCGAAGCCTCGAAATATATGCGCCGAAATTTTTTATATTAAACATAAATTATCCTCCTTATATTCATAATAGCGTAAATACAAAGTCAAATCAAGCAAAGAGTAGTTGCTATTAACCGTATACGAGGATACCGTTTGAATGTGTCATCAGTTTATCGTGGCGCACTATTTTTGTTTTCTTCCAGTCTGCCATCCACAGGCTTTTCCGCATCCTTTGATATAGCCCATGCATGACCTAAGCGGACAGCTCCATCAATAGAAACCGAGAAAAGCAAGTTGTCCTTGCGTTAAATTATTTTGTTTTGTAAGATGTTGCAGCTTTTCGTTAAATTTCAAAATACCCATCCTTTCTTCTGCACAATAAAGTAAATAGGATTATATAAATACAACCCATAAGGCATATTTTAACCGTTACCCTTTTGCAAAAATTTTGCACGGTAGTGTTTTTATAATTAATTTTACCATAGTAAAGCAATTGTCTCAACAAATTAAATGTGAACATTAAAAAAGGAGAAACAAAAATGAAAATCCGCTCACTGTACTTTTTAAAGGATACTCTGAAAAGTTCCTGGAATGCAACACAAAAGCACCGAGTAGCTTGCATATAGCTTACTCGGTGCTGATTGCTCATTAAAGGATTCTATTTTTTGCTTGGTTTCTTATTAAGCTTTAATACAATACTCCGTTGTTCTGCCATAGCTTGAAATAGATTTGCTACAATAAGGGCTTTTTCTTTTATGGTCAGATCACGAGTTTC
>JBAQWI010000492.1:0-2489 GCA_049298835.1 Oscillospiraceae bacterium | reverse complement strand
GGCTATTCCATGTCATGTTTTCATTAATACTATGCCCAAGTGCTTGTGCTCAGTCACTCTGGTGATCTGAGTGTTATTCAAAACTAAATTTAATTCCATTTTTTTCTTATTTGTAATAACCATATAATGAGATTTTAATGGATTAAAACTCACATGCCATTTCTTAGACCATAATTCGAGTTTTAAGAGGGAGTTATTTAAATCAAATTCCACTTCCTGTAAGCTGGGCTTTATTGAAAACAGTGAGGTGTCATCTGCAAAGAGGGATATCTCAGAATCGATGCCAACTACTATATCATTTAAGAATAATAAAAACAAGAGAGGGCCTATGATAGAACCCTGAGGTACTCCACTCAAAATTTCTAGAAATTCAGAAAATGATCCATTTAATATGACTCTCTGAAGTCTCCCAGACAAGTAGGACTTCAATAGACCATAGACCCTCCCCCTAATACCATATTTATTTAATTTATGAAGTAATCCATTATGCCAAATTTTATCAAAAGCTTTTTGAATATCTAGAAATATCATCCCAATCTGAAATCCATCATCCAAACCCTCGTAAATTAAATTTGTTATATGAATTAGCTGATTAATAGTTGAATCAAGTTTTTTAAAGCCGGAATTCTTTATAGTCAGAATATTGTATTTTAAACAATGCTCGTAAATTTTATTATAAATTACTCTTTCAAAAATTTTAGACACTGAAGACAAAAGAGAAATTGGCCTATAATTTGAGACACTATGTCTTTCTCCATGCTTAAAGATAGGAAGGACATTTGCCTTTTTCCATTCACTTGGAAAGGTTTCTGTTTTTAAAGCTCTATTGAAAATTTTTGCTAGTGGCACAGATAAGTTTTCCTTGCATATTTTAAGAATTCGATTTCCTATTCCATCAGGCCCACTGGCTTTATTGACATCTAATTTATCCATAATTTTTAGAATTTCGTTTGGAGAAATATCAAAGTCTTCTAAGGGAATGTCTACCTGAATTTCCACCCCGGAATCTTCTGGGAGCAAGTTAGGATCCAATTTTAGCTGAGTTTCATTTACAAAAAATTCATTTAATAATTTACATTTTTCATTTTCATCACTAATTATATTTTGGTTTTTTGTTACTAATAGAGGGATGCTTTTGATTTTATCTAATCCCATTTGTGAGCGGGAAATTTTCCACCATTCTTTGGGAGTAGTATTCGGATCATTCATTTTCATGTTAAGATCTAGATAGTAATTATATTGAACGGCTTTCCATTCAGATTTTACTATTTTACGCATTTCTTTGAATTTAGCCATAATTTCAATATTTTGTGATTTTAAAGCTTTTTTATGCAATTTATGTAAATCTTTAAATTTAGTTTTTAGTTTTTGAGTCATTCCTTTTTTATCTTTTGGAGAAATTTTTACATTATAATTTGGAATACATTCAACCATAATATCATTGAATAAGCTACTAAATGTGTATACCATGTCATTAACATCTCCATTTGAATCTAGAAGAGCAGTCCATGGGGTATTATCCAATATATTTTTCAATTTATCATAATCTCCATTCTTATAGTGCCAAATATTGCGACGGTATGGAGATTTATTATTAACATTAATGTTTAATTCAGCAAATATAGGCCTGTGATCTAACTCATGTATTGGATCAAGAACTTTTGTATTAATTATTATATCTGGCTTATTTGTAAAAATTAAATCTAGGATTACTTTACCTCGGGTAGGTTTCTTAATTAATTGATCAAAATTAAAACTTTTGGTCAAATTTAACAGATCATTTTTAAGGTCACTTAAAAAATGATTTTTGTCCCACAGCAAAGCAGGGTCATTGAAGTCACCAGTTAGAATCACCGTTTCAAATTGTTCTAACCCTGCGTTAAAAAAAGAGTATTCGAGTCCATTTAAAAAGTTTTGAATATCAGCAGCGCTTTGCCCTGGAGGGCGGTAACAAACACCAAACAATATTTTTAATTTTTTTAAGTGAACTTCTATCCAAATAATTTCTAAATTTTTGTATTCTAAATCTTCTCTGCTCTTATATGTTATTGCATCTCTTATATATATACATACCCCACCACCAAATCTATTTCTATTTTTAAGAATCACATTATAATTATCAATGCTTATTTCATTTTCAGATATATCATTATCCAAGTGAGTTTCAGTGCAGGCTAGAATGTCACAATTTAACTCGTTAATGATAAATTCTTCCAAGTGTTCGAGTCTACTACCTAAGTCATTATTTACTAACAGACTTCTAACATTAACATGTGCAAATTTTAAATGTTTGTTATTGGACGCCATTGTTACATAAATGAGAATTAAAACATATCAGAATTATACATATAACAGATTCAGATTTCTTAACGTTAAAAAATAATACTGCTGGGCAATTGATAATAATTATAAGATCCATGGTTGCAAAAACAAAAATAAAAAAAACACAAAAAAACACAAATAAAAAAAGAGTTAGTTGCATGACCTGT
>JBAQWI010000491.1:0-5640 GCA_049298835.1 Oscillospiraceae bacterium | reverse complement strand
TGGTAAGAGCGAAGTTCTTGATGTTACTGTAGATGCTGTAGGCTTACCTATGAAAACTTCGAGATTTACAAAGTTTAAACAAGCAGATTATGATGCTATTTATAAAAAACTAGTAGATGATACTGATAGTATCAGAACAAACATAAAAGACAATACCGCAGTAAAAGCTGCAAACGAACTAAAAACTGCACACACGAAAGTGACTGTTGTTAGCTAATTTTCAACCTAATAGTTCCCATGCTTTTACTTAGCATGGGAACTATTAAATAGATGTACTAAGGGGAAAAAACAATGAATTGTATAGTTGAAATGCTTAACATTACCAAACGATTTCCGGGAATAGTTGCCAATGATAATATCTCGATCCAATTAAATAAAGGCGAAATACATGCACTTCTAGGCGAAAATGGCGCTGGAAAATCAACTCTTATGTCTATTCTTTTTGGATTATATCAACCAGATGAGGGTGTTATCAAAAAAGATGGCATTGAAGTGAAAATTAACAATCCAAATGATGCAAATAAATTAGGGATTGGCATGGTACACCAACATTTTAAATTGGTACAAAATTTTACTGTATTAGAAAATATCATACTAGGAGTAGAAACTATTAAAAATTCATTTTTAAATATGAGTGAGGCGAGAGAAAAAGTGTTAACTCTCAGCCAGACATACAATTTGAAAATTGACCCCGACAGCCTAGTATCTGACATTACAGTAGGAATGCAACAAAGAGTAGAAATTCTAAAAACCCTTTATAGAGAAAATGAAATTTTAATATTTGATGAACCCACCGCAGTTTTAACCCCTGACGAAATTGTGGAACTTATGGGAATCATGAAAAGACTGATACAAGAGGGTAAATCAATCTTGTTTATTACGCATAAACTTGCAGAAATTAAAGAAATTGCCGATAGATGCACTGTTATCCGAAAAGGAAAATACATTGACACAGTAAATGTGGAAGATGTCACAAAAGAAGATATGAGCGAACTCATGGTAGGGCATAAGGTGAATCTTGAAATAGATAAAACCCCAGCAACGCCAGGGGAAGTCGTTTTGGATATCAAAGGGTTGACCGTGAAATCCAAAAAAGGGAAGAATGCAGTAAATGATGTGAGCTTTCAAGTGAAAGCGGGGGAAATTGTCTGCATTGCAGGAATTGATGGCAATGGACAAGAAGAATTGATTTATGCCTTAACAGGTATGATTCCATCAACCTCTTCTGAATTTAAGCTATTAGGAAACGAGATCTCGAAAAAGACGATTAAACAGCGAAATGAAATTGGAATGGCACACATTCCAGCAGATAGGCACAAGCATGGTTTGGTTTTAGAATACAATATTGCTAAAAATATGGTGATTAAAAAAATTAATAATAAAAAATTTCAAAAAATGGGATTTATTAATTTTAATAATATGTATAATCATACAGATGAATTAATTGAAAAATTTGATATTAGGGCGAGCAATGGAAGTCATACCGACGCAAGATCTATGTCTGGAGGCAACCAACAAAAAGTCATAGTAGCTCGTGAAATATCTGAAGATACGGCACTTTTAATTGCGGTTCAACCAACAAGAGGTCTTGACGTTGGCGCGATTGAATATATTCATAAACAAATTATATCCCAAAGAGATAAGGGAAAAGCAATTTTGCTTGTGTCCTTAGAGCTTGATGAAGTGCTAGGCCTTAGTGATAGGATTTTAGTAATTTACGAAGGTGAAATTGTTGCTGATTTGAACGCACAAGAAACCAACAACAAAGAACTTGGCATGTTTATGGCTGGCGCAAAAAAAGGAGGGGCACATGAAGAATAATATTTTCAAAAAAGATGGTTTTTTTAGTATCTCCTCATCTATATTATCCGTAGCGATAGGTCTTTTTGTTGGATTTATCTTGCTTTTAGCAAGTAATCCTAGTCAAGCATTGGAAGGTGCAAAAACCATTTTGCTTGGTGGGTTTAACGCTGGCACAATGGGGATAGGACAAGTTTTATATGGTGCTACCCCAATTATATTAACGGGGTTATCTGTAGGGTTTGCATTTAAAACGGGGCTATTTAATATAGGTGCATCTGGTCAGATGATAGTTGGCGCTTTTGTTGCGGTTTATGTATCCCTAAAATGGACGTTTATTCCAGATAGTATGGTGTTAATTGTTGCACTGATTATGTCAATTATAGCAGGTGGACTATGGGCATTAATTCCTGGTATATTAAAGACATACTGTAATGTTTCAGAAGTCATATCGACCATTATGATGAACTATATTGGTATGTACACGGTGAATTATTTGGTATCAAAAACAATCTTTGATAGTTTGCGTAACCAATCTATTACGCCGCCAAGCTATGCAGTACTACCAAAGTGGGGGCTTGATAAACTGTTCCCTGGCTCGAGTATCAATTGTGGCATTTTTATTGCCATTGCTGTAGTGATTTTGCTGTATATAATTTTGAATAAAACCACTTTTGGATATGAGTTGACGGCTTGCGGATTTAATAAAGATGCAAGCGAATATGCTGGAATTAACTCAAAGAAAAATATCATTTTATCCATGGTGATTGCAGGTGCTATTGCAGGACTTGCAGGGGGAGTTCTTTTCCTTTCTGGAACAGGCAAACATATAGAAGTGGTAGACCTTTTAGCACCAGAAGGACTTATGGGTATACCTGTTGCACTTTTGGGTGCCTCAAACCCAATTGGAATTTTACTCAGTGGACTATTTATCTCCTATATTAATGTAGGTGGATTTTATTTGCAAGCACTCAACTATCCACCACAAATCATTGATATTATCATTTCACTAATTATATACTTTACAGCATTTTCTTCTATTCTTAAAAATGTTGTGAAGTTCATCGTGACAAAAATATCACCTAGAAAACATGAAATGGATAAAACCACCATATCAGATAAGGGAGGAGAGTAATCATGCAAGTCATTTATTTTTTAGTACAACAAACTATGTTTTTCTCTATCCCTCTGTTAATAGTGGCATTGGGTGGAATGTTTTCAGAGCGCAGTGGCGTTGTTAATATTGCGCTTGAGGGACTTATGATTATCGGTGCGTTTTCAGGCATTTTGTTTATTAATATATTTCAAGGCGTGATACAAGGTCAAGCATTATTAATTCTTGCACTAATTGTTGCGGCAGCTGCTGGTATGTTGTTCTCACTCTTGCACGCATACGCCTCAATTAACATGAAAGCCAATCAAATAATCAGTGGAACAGCACTCAATATGTTAGCTCCAGCTTTGGCAATTTTTGTAGCTAGAATGATTTTTAATGTACAACAAGTACCTTTTAAAAATGAATTTAGAATTGAAAAAGTAAAAGTACTCGGTGATATTCCCATCATTGGTGATTTGTTTTTTAGGAACACATATATCACTACCTTTCTTGGATTTATCATCTTAATTATTGCGTATATAGTTTTATTTAAAACTAAATTCGGTTTAAGGTTACGTGCTTGTGGCGAACATCCTGGTGCCGCAGATTCTGTTGGTGTAAACGTACAAAAAATACGATATTCAGGAGTTTTGATTTCTGGATGTCTTGCAGGAATTGGCGGAGTTGTATTTGTCATTCCGACTTCTACAAACTTTAATGCAACAGTTGCTGGATATGGATTTTTAGCACTTGCAGTTTTAATATTTGGACAATGGAATCCTAAAAAAATATTGATGGCAGCATTTTTATTTGGTTTTATGAAAACCTTATCTTCTGCATACTCAGGAATTCCAATGCTAAATGAACTAGGTTTACCATCAGTTTTGTATAAAATCTTCCCGTATGTAGTAACACTCATTGTGCTAGCTTTCACATCAAGAAAGCTTGTCGCACCACTTGCACTGGGAAATGTTTATGATAAAGGATCTAGATAATTATGAGAATGTATGATATTATACTCAAAAAAAGAGACGGACATTGCCTTACCGACCAAGAGATAGACTTTGTGGTCAAATCCTACACCAAGGGTGATATTCCAGACTATCAAATCGCGGCACTTCTTATGGCAATTTATTTTAAAGGAATGGACAAAAGAGAAACTGCAACACTAACCCTTTCTATGGCAAAATCAGGAGATATGTTTGATTTAACGTCTATTAAAGGTATTAAGGTTGATAAGCATTCCACAGGTGGCGTTGGAGATAAAACGTCTTTGATCATTGGCCCAATTGTAGCGGCTTGTGGCGTTCCAGTTGCTAAAATGTCAGGGCGTGGACTTGGTCATACTGGAGGAACGGTTGATAAACTAGAAGCATTTCCAGGTTTTAGAACATCAATAGACGAAAAAGAGTTTTTTGATATTGTAAATCAAATAGGAATTAGCATCATTGGACAAACTGGGAATATTGCACCAGCAGATAAAAAGCTTTATGCGCTGCGTGATGTAACGGCTACCGTTGATAATGTTTCACTGATTGCCGCATCCATCATGAGTAAGAAGCTTGCGGCAGGTTCGGACGCTATTTTACTTGATGTGAAAACGGGCAGTGGTGCATTTATGAAAACCTTAGATGATTCTATCAATTTGGCACAGGTTATGGTTGATATTGGTGTGGCAAACGGTAAAAATATGACGGCATTGATTACCGATATGGATAGACCGCTTGGAAATGCCATTGGCAATTCCTTAGAATTAATTGAAGTAATTGATACGCTTTCGGGCAAAGGTCCAGAAGATTTAACCCACATTTGTTTGGAACTTGCATCAAATATGTTGGTTCTTGCGCAAAAAGGTACAATGGATGAATGTATGGAAATGGCAAAGCAGGCGATAGAAAACGGTTCGGCGCTTGCAAAACTCCGTGAAATGGTTATCGCACAAGGAAGCGATGGGAAATATGTTGACGACACTACAAGCTTTGAAAAGGCAGAGGTTGTTTATTCTGTTTTGGCAATAACGGATGGATACATCTATAAGGTCGATACTGAAAAATGTGGCATATCATCTGTCATATTGGGAGCAGGACGCAATAAAAAAGAAGATGCCATTGATTTTAGTGCAGGCATTATATTGAAAAAGAAAACTGGAGATGCTGTGAAGATGGGCGAAGAAATTGCAGTCTTCCATACCAAAACTCAGTTGCTTGCCAAACAAGCTGAAAGCTTATTCTTAGAATCTATTGAAATAAGAGCTGAGAAACCAGCTCCTGCAAAACTAATCTATGCAAAAGTTACCAAAGATAGTGTGCAAAGATTTTAAACTTAGTATAGCAAAAAAAATGAGGTTGGCGGAATTTTTCCGCTAACCTCATTTAACTATAAATGCATACTTATTTAGAATTTTTCGTCAAATTCCCTTGCAAACCAAACATCATTTAATTTAAACTCTTGAGAGTCTAGGTATCCAAGTTGGTGATAACAGTCATCAAATTCAAAACGCAATTTGTAAGAACATAACAGCTGATATTTCTCGTCATATTCCTTGTTAACACGATTTAAGCCATACTTTCCATCCCCAATAATTGGATGATGAATGTATGCCATGTGAGCCCTTATTTGATGGGTTCTACCAGTTTTTAGTTCCACCTCAAGAAGGGAGTTTTTTCTGCTTTTTTTCAGAAGTTCATAGCTTGTGACAATTGTTTTTGTATCGACATTCGGTTTATCAAAAATCCTAACAGTGC
>JBAQWI010000490.1:0-1919 GCA_049298835.1 Oscillospiraceae bacterium | reverse complement strand
GTAAAAGATATTGGAGAAAATTTGGAAGCAAAGTATGGTGATAAAGCGCACCCGCTTTATGAAAGACTATTGTTATTCTTGAACCATATCGAAGTAAATTGTCACTATATAGAAAAAATTAATTTCTAACCAAATAAGATGGCACTGCTTTGTAGTTGCCATCTTATTTAAGAAAGGACGATAGTTATGTTACAGGAATTAAAAGATTTAAACTCATTTGAGGCATTTAAATATTTTAAAGAGATGAACGAGATTCCAAGAGGTTCTGGCAACGAGAAGGCAATAAGCGACTGGCTGGTTAACTTCGCAAAAGAACATAATCTGCAGGTTATTCAGGATGAAGCGTTAAATGTAATCATAAAAAAGCCTGGAACAAAAGGCTATGAAAAAGCTCCAATCACAATACTCCAAGGCCACATGGACATGGTCTGTGAAAAAAACATAGGAACAGCGCATGATTTAGAGAAAGACCCGATTGCTTTTATCGTAGAAGGAGACAACCTTAGGGCTGATGGCACAACTTTAGGAGCAGACAACGGCATTGCGGTAGCTTTTGGTATTGCGATACTTGCATCGACTGACATACCTCATCCTCCGTTAGAATTGCTCGTAACCACAGGGGAAGAAACAGGGATGGGTGGAGCGCAGGCGCTAAACCCTGAGAATTTAGATGGAAGAACACTGATCAACATAGATTCAGAGGAAGAAGGAAAAATTCTTGTAAGCTGTTCAGGCGGAGTAAGAGAAATAGTAAAACTTCCAATAACCTGGGAAGCTGCGGATGAAAGTTTAATAAGCTGCGCGGTCAGGATAAGGGGCTTGCTCGGTGGCCACTCCGGGCTTGAAATCGCCAAAGAAAGAGGAAATTCCAACAAAATGATGGGACGTTTCTTAATGGATTTAAGATCAGGTGTGGATTTCAAAATAAATTCAATAACTGGCGGATCAAAAAACAATGCAATTCCGCGTGAAGCAGATGCAACAATATTGTTCAGGGAAGAAGATAAAGCGGCAGTTATTGAAAAGGTTTCGCAGTGGAACGCAATATTCAAAAATGAACTGGATGGCATTGATCCGGATATCAATCTTTCTGCCGAAATTCTGGACAAAAAAGCAGAGAGGGTATTTTCTGATGACACAGCCATAAGGGCGCTTCAAGTACTCTTTTTGATTCAAAACGGAGTTAAAAATATGAACATGGCTATACCGGGTTTGGTGCAGAGTTCAACGAACATCGGTGTTGTAAGCACAAATGAAGAAAATGTAGAATTTGATTCTGCAGTCAGAAGCTGTGCAAAGACTTTAAAGAAAGCCATATGCGATGAAGGTATCGTTCTAGCAGAAATGGCAGGAGCATCCATAGAATTTGAGTCTGACTATCCTGAGTGGCAATACAATCCTAACTCGAAGATAAGGACTTTGTTCCAGAAGGTATATAATGATATGTTTGGTAAGATGCCGGAAATATCAGCTATACATGCAGGTCTCGAATGCGGATTGTTCAGCGATAAATTCAATGGCGATATAGATCTCATATCTGTCGGTCCTAATCTTTACGATGTTCACACTACTAAAGAACATTTAAGCATTTCCTCGACTGAGAGAACGTGGAACTACCTAACCGCAGTTTTAAAGGAAATAAAATAGATTACCTAGAGTGATACGATAAAAGTGCAATTTGAAATCGCATGGAAATGATAATATTACTTGAGCGGGTATGAGCTCATGACCAATCAAACACCCGCTTGATTGGAAAATGATTTATAGATAATATAGTGATAAACATACATTGTTCCTGTAGGGAATTTCATGATTAGTCAAGAGAAAGAGGAAGCTGATGCTATTTTGGGCACATATAGCCTTCCCGAAATCTCCCGGAATGACTAGAAAACGAGGATGTTTTTAGAGTAAGATAGACC
>JBAQWI010000489.1:0-4266 GCA_049298835.1 Oscillospiraceae bacterium | reverse complement strand
GTACAGATATCAAAAAGGCAGATTAGTAAAAAGGTGATTTTGCATACAATTGAGCCTCCTTGTGGAAGTAATGTCTATATCTTAGAAAGTGAAAATAAACTACTCTTTATTGATAGTGGTTTTGCGTGTTTTAGTGACGAAATGTTTACTGTTTTTCATAACTTGTTTCCCAATTTCAATGAAATTAAGAAAAGCATTTGGATTACCCATATAGACATTGATCATTGTGGACTTTTGACTTATTTTGACGAAGTATTTCTTAATAAAAAGGGAGCAGAGAACTTTAAGCTTGAACGGGAAGGCAATGAAAATTTTCGAGAAAAAAATAAACTTAGTGCTGCATATTGTAGATTAAGTAGAATAATTTCAAATTATAAAACCCCTAATGAAAAGAGTTTTATTGTGTTTGACAAATGGGATGTTGATAACAGTAAGCCGTTGTCAAAAATATCTGAGTTGCAATTTGAAGATTTGAAGTTTGACGTTTATGAGGGTAGCGGTGGGCATATTTTGGGTGAAATGGTTTATGTATGCAAAGAAAATGCAATTATATTTACAGGAGATAATCTTGTGAATAGCAATGGGTTTTCCAAAGAACAAGCAGAGTTTAACATACTCGCACCCTATCTTATGACAAGTGTCAACATAGACTCACAAAAGGCAAAAGAGGTTAGAAATGAAATTATTCACATACTACACGATATTGAAAATGCAACACAAAAACAGTGTTTAATTTGTGGTGGACACGGTGCAATATCCATATTAAAGGATAACAGATTAATAAAAGCATAATACAATAAGTTAAAAGAGATAGTCTAAACGGACTATCTCTTTTGCTTTTATCACTATAAACTTTATAACAATTCAAATTTCTCGCTGTCGAATAATCCTAAATCGGTAAGTCTAATCTGGGGGATGACTGGCAACGCTAAAAAGGACAACGTTATAAATGGGTCGGTAGAGTCTGGAACACCCATTTGCCTTGCATTTTCTATCATTGAATTAATAATAGATTGTACATCTTTTCCGGGTAGCGTGCTGATTAATCCTGCAATCTGTAACGGTAGCTCGCCGATAACTTTTCCTTTTGAAACTAACACATAACCACCCTGCAACTCGATTAGTCGGTTGACAGCAATTACAATGTCATCATCGTTGTCGCCCGCTACAATGATATTATGGGAGTCATGGGCAACGGTTGTAGCGATTGCACCATCTTTAATAGAGAAACCCTTTAAAGGGGCAACTGCAATATTTCCGTTTTTGCCGTGACGTTCTATGACACATAGCTTTGTAAAGTTTTCGTTAGGCATAAAATTCCCATTTTCAGAGGGTATCGTGTCATAGAGGTGATTGGTTAGAATTTGATGAGGAACACTCTCTATGATGTGATTTTTTTCATCTGCTATGAGCTGAATTTGGCCTTTTTTAATAGGCTTTAGGTGTACTGTGTTACGCATTTTCTCGCCTGTATATTCGTAGTGATAGTTAGAAAATAAAGTTTCATCTACCAAAACACCATCTTTGTAGACGCTGTTGACTATCACCTTTTGCAAGTCGTCAAGAACAACAATGTCTGCCTTATAACCCGGGGCAATTGCACCGATGCGCTTTAGCCCATAGATTTTTGCAGGGGCATATGTCGCCATCTTCACAGCTTTTATAGGGCTTAATCCACAGTCAATTGCACGTTTTATTGACCATCTAATATGTCCATCACGCTCAATATCGTCTAAATGCTTATCATCAGTACAAAGTAAAAAGTTTTCCGTAGGAAGATTTGACTTTACTAAGCCACGAATAATGTTTTCAAGGTTCTTTGCCGCACTACCCTCTCGAATCGCAATTTTAAATCCCGCTTGAATTTTCTCATAAGCCTCTGGGAAGGTGGCGCACTCATGATCGGTCGCTACCCCAGCGCAAGCGTATGCCTGTAGGTCTTTTTTAGTTAAATTGGGTGCATGACCGTCAATCATTTTATCCTGATGTAAGCAAATCTTTTTTATGATTTCCTCTTCACCTTTTATAACGTCGTGGAAGCACATTACCTCGCCAAGCCCAAGTACCCTTGGATGGTTTAAGTAAGGCTCCATTTGGCTCGCTGTAAATCTGCTCCCGCTGGTCTCGAAGATTGTTGCTGGCACCGAAGAAGGTAGCATAATAAAGGTGTTGAGGGGAACATTTTCGGTTGCCTCTAGTAAAAAATCAATGGCACTAGCGCCCTTGACGTTGACTAACTCGTGTGGGTCGGCAATTATAGTGGTTGTCCCAGAAGGCAAAACGGCTTTTGCAAATTCCAAAGGCATAACCATGCTTGATTCAATGTGCATATGCGCATCTATAAAACCAGGGCAGATTGTCTTTCCTGTGCAGTCTATTTCTTTTGATCCAGTATAGTCACCAATGCCCACAATGTATCCATTTTTTATCGCAACATCACCTAAGATGAGCTCTTCCGTAAAAACGTTTACTATGGTTGCATTTTTTAAAACCAAATCAATTTCTATTTTTTCTGTCGATGCAAGCACCAACTGTTGTAAATTAAACATCTATATAAAGCCTCCTTTGAAGTAGCCTAGATTTAATGAGTATAGATACTTATTAATATAGTATTGTAATTTGTATTTGTCAAGGAAAGATAAGGGCAAATATAAACTGTCATAAGAACAAATAGAGGTTGACATTGGAATTTTGGTGTGATATCTTAAATCTATAAAATGTGCTCGAGCACGGTGCGCTTTTAAAAAAGATAAGATAAAAGGGGACAGGTTATATGAAAAACATTCCAGAGGTAAAACTTGGTATTATTGCGGTTAGTCGTGATTGCTTTGTCATTTCTTTGTCAGAAAAAAGAAGAGATGCAGTTGTAGCGAGTTATACTAAGAATGGCGGAGAAATCTATGTGGCAAAAACCACAGTAGAAAATGAAAGAGATATGCTAAAGGCTGTTGCAGAGGTTAATGCGGCTAGATGTAATGCACTTGTTGTGTTTTTAGGCAACTTTGGTCCAGAAACACCAGAAACTTTGATTGCAAAAGAGTTTGATGGTCCAGTAATGTTTCTTGCGGCGGCGGAAGAAACAGGCAAAGATTTAATCAATGGCAGAGGTGACGCTTATTGTGGAATGCTAAACTGCTCTTATAATTTAGGGCTTCGTAAAATTCCAGCAATCATCCCAGAGTATCCAGTTGGCACAGCAGATGATATTAGCGATATGATTGCGGACTTTATTCCTGTTGCACGAACAATCATTGGATTAAAAGGATTAAAGGTGATTGCGTTTGGACCACGTCCACAGGATTTCTTTGCTTGCAACGCTCCAATAAAAGGGCTTTATGACATTGGAGTTGAACTACAGGAAAACTCAGAACTTGACTTGCTTGTAGCCTATAAACAGCATAGCAATGACCCTAGAATTGCAGAGGTTGTTGCAGATATGACAGCAGAACTTGGTGAGGGAAATCAATATCCAGATATGCTTCCTCGTTTGGCACAGTATGAGCTGACGCTCCTTGATTGGGCAGAGCAAAACAAGGGCTCTCGTGAGTATGTGGCGTTTGCAAATAAATGCTGGCCGGCATTTCCAACTGAGTTTGGATTTGAGCCTTGCTATGTAAATAGCCGCCTAGCGTCAAGGGGCATCCCTGTTGCTTGTGAGGTGGACATTTATGGTGCAGTTAGTGAATATATTGGAGCTTGTGTAACCAATGATGCAGTTACTTTACTAGATATTAACAACAGCGTTCCGGCTGATTTGTTTGAGAGTGAAATAAAGGGTAACTATTCCTATACAGTAAGGGATACATTTATGGGTTTCCATTGTGGAAATACGCCCCTTTGTAAGCTTGCAAAGGGTGGGGTTAAGTATCAACTAATTCAAAACCGTCTGATAGAGAATGGTGCAACACCAGACGTTACAAGGGGCACACTTGAAGGCGATATTGCGGCAAGTGACATTACATTCTTTCGTTTGCATAGCAATGCTGATACATCACTTTCTGCCTACATTGCACAGGGTGAAATTTTGCCAACAGCAACCTGTTCATTTGGCGGAATAGGCATTTTCGCTATTCCGGAAATGGGCAGATTTTACCGTCACGTGTTGATTTCCAAGCACTATCCTCACCATGGTGCGGTTGCATTTGCACATTGTTGAAAAGCATTGTATACAATCTTTAACTATTTGGGGATACAAGACGTTTCGTTTAATCAGCCTAAGGGAATGCTTTATAAGGGTGAAAACCCATTTGCATAGTGTCATAAAAT
>JBAQWI010000488.1:0-1922 GCA_049298835.1 Oscillospiraceae bacterium | reverse complement strand
TAACTCGAGAACCCGCACCAATTTTGGCGTATATGTGCAATGAATCAATACAGGAAGGTGTGTTCCCCGATGATCTAAAAATTGCCAAAATTGTCCCAATTTTTAAAAATGGAGATGCAAAATTAGTCTCCAACTACAGGCCCATATCGGTTCTTCCTGCTTTCTCGAAAATATTTGAAAAAATTATTCAGAAACAGTTAGAAAAATATTTAGCAGACAGCGACATACTGGATAAGAATCAGTTCGGTTTCAGATCAAAATTGTCAACGAGCATGGCATTACTAGAACTATTAGATAAATTATGCGCTTCCATTGATAAACAAGAAACCAGTGTTGGTGTCTTTATTGATCTGGCGAAAGCCTTCGATACTGTCAACCATGAAATATTACTAGGAAAGCTTCAGCAATATGGCATTAGGGGGATACCATTTAAATGGTTTAAAAGTTACCTAATGAACAGAAAACAATATGTAGTAATTAACACTAGTAAATCTAAATTTACAGCAATAAAATGTGGTGTCCCACAGGGTTCGATGTTAGGGCCTATTCTTTTTCTTCTTTACATTAACGATCTCAATTATGTCTCTAAACTCCTCCAAATAATCATGTTTGCAGACGATACCAATATATTCCTTACAGGCAAATCATTGAAACAATTAAATCAGCAATTAAATGAAGAACTTGTACTTGTGAATGAGTGGTTTAAAGCAAATCTTTTATCCTTAAATATAAGCAAAACGTCTTATATTATCTTTGGTAATAGAAAATATGAAAACTTAGATATTTATATAAACAACATACAATTAATACGTCAGTACGAAACAAAATTTCTAGGAATAATACTAACAGCTGATTTAAAATGGACCAAACATATTGACATTGTACTAAGTAAGACATCCAAATGTTTAGGAATAATTGCAAAAGTTAGACATTTGCTGCCATTGCATCTTACTAAAATGCTGTATATGACATTAATTGAGCCGTATCTTAATTATTGCAATTTAGTTTGGTGTTCGCCAGATCCCACACTCATGTTAAATAAAAATTTTAAAATTCAGAAGAAATACTGCCGACTCATGACTTTCTCTAAATTCACTGCTCCATCCAAAGCTTTGTTTACTCAATTAAAATTACTAAGCATCTTTGATATCTATCGTCAACAGCTCGCCACGTACATGTATAAAATTATTAACCATCTTGTCCCAACCTTGGATCACCAACTTGTTAGGACAGGTTCTTCTTTTCATAACTACAATACTCGCACAAAAGATAAGCTGCGAAAACCATTCTGTAGGACCAAAATGCGGCAAAATACTTTATGCTACCAAGGACCTAAATTATGGAACCAATTACCTGAATTTATAAAAAATGCCCCATCCTGTAATATATTTAAATCAAAGATGAAATCATTTTTAGTTGCATCATGATTGTTTTATGTATATTGGCCATGATTTTCTTTTCTTTTCCTTTCCCACTCCTCCCTTCTTCCCCTTTCCCGCTCTTGCACGTTTTATGTCCACACGTTTACAATAATTTTGTCCTTATTTGAATGCACAAATTGCTCGAAAGTGTAGTATTTTTTTTTTTTTAACTTACGTTGAATTTAATATTGATTTATGCTAGGGGTTGGGGTCCTATAAGCCCTGCTTCTTCCCAACTCCTCTGCTTGCTTGTTGTCTTCTTAAAGTTTAAAGATTGTTTATTTGAAATTGTTGTAAAATTATTAATGTTTATTTATCTTTTGTTCAATTTTTATTTTGACATTTTGACTTTATTATTGTTTGTTCAACACCATGTTTTATTTTGCAGAAATAAACGAATTTGAATTTGAATTTGAATTTGCCAAAAAAAAATTATTTGTCATTGAAGTTATTATGTGATTATGGACGTGGATCACATCACGTGACTCGAATCCTTCACCG
>JBAQWI010000487.1:0-4199 GCA_049298835.1 Oscillospiraceae bacterium | reverse complement strand
GTACGAAGACCTTCGATAATAAATCTGCCAGCACCATAATAAGCTAGGTACATTAGGAAAACTTCACCATCAAACTTTCTGTGTTTTAGGTAAACTGCCAAGAGAACAAATCCTAACAAGCACCATAAAGATTCATATAGGAATGTTGGGTGGACAGGTGAATTTGGATCTACTGTGACACCGACACTTGCTAAATACTCACGCTTTGAGGATAGATAATTTACAATAGATGGTCCGGACATTCCCCAAGGAAGCGTTGTGTTGCTACCGAATGCCTCAACGTTAAAGAAGTTGCCCCAACGTCCTACGCCTTGACCAATTAAAAAGCCAATCCCCATAATGTCAAGCAATGCATTTATATTTACCTTGCGCCATTTTGCAATCAGTACACCTACAAGTAATGAGCCTATAAGTCCGCCATAGATTGCCATTCCGCCTTCCCATGTTTTGAATATTCTTGAAAATGTGTCCCAGAAAGCTGTGAAACTACTAAAATCGATGCCATAGTCACTCCAACTAAATGCAACATAGTAAAGTCTTGCGCCAACAATACCCCCGATAATACCTCCTAGGATGCAGTCAATGGCTTTATCGGGATCAACGCCAACTTTTTTTAGGTTTCTAAATGCATAAATTAGACCAAGTAAAAGTCCAAATGCGATGATCATACCATAATAAGACAACGTGATTGGACCTAATAATAATGAGTTTTTTAATGTAAACTCTAAACCGAGTCCAGGAAATTCAACAATGTTTTGCATAATTTACTCTCCTTATGTAACCGCACAATGGCGGTAGAATACTATTCAACAGGGTTTACAATTGAAATTGACATATATTTCTTATTAAATGAGTTTCTTAATTGTTCATTTATGTCTTCTAAAGTTACAGCTTTTATCACATCAATTACGTCATATATTCCACCATCTGCAAAATAAGATGCAACCAATTCATTGGCAACTCCTTCAACATCATTGAAAAGCATAATTGAGTTTCCATACATTGCTTTTTTCACACGTTTGAATGTGTCTTCATCAATACCTTTTTCTTTGTAGCTTTCAATGGAGTTTATGATTTTTTCCATAACTTGTTTTGGATTTCTTGATTCACCCGAAAAAATATTTACAAAATATCCTCTACCACTGAAAACCTCTGTCCCAAAAGTGGTGTTGATGAGAGAACTATCATACATTTCTTTGTAAAGGTCACTACCTCTACCTACTATAGCAGACAAGATTAACTCACACCTTATCTGGATTTCTAGTTCTTCTTCTTTTAATACAGGTTTTTCCTTGTATCCTATATTGAAAAGAGGCATTGCAACTGAAAGATTTTGTACAAACTCTTTTTTCGCAACGGTTTCTGGTTCATCAGGAACCTTTGAAATAACTTCAACTTTTTCACATTCCTTTAGGTTCTCTTCGATAATTCTAGCAGCTGAATTTTCGTCAAAGTTTCCAGCGATGCAGACAACCATATTATTTAGATTGTAAAAAGTCTTGTAACAACTATATAGCAAATCTTTATCAATCTTGGAGATGCTAGCAGTAGTTCCAGCAATATCAATTCTGACTGGATTATTTACATAAAGGGCCGTTAACAAATTAAAGAAAACTCTCCAATTAGGGTCGTCCTCATACATTTTTATTTCCTGACCAATAATTCCCTGCTCTTTTTCTACGGTTTCTTGCGTGAAATAAGGTGCTTGCACAAATGTTATCAATGCTTTTAGTGATTCATCAAAATTATCAGTAGTTGAAAAAAGATAACAAGTTTTATCAAATGAAGTAAACGCATTTGCAGAGGCACCTGTTTTTGCAAATAGAGAGAATGCATCACCCTCTTCACTTTCAAAAAGCTTGTGCTCTAAAAAATGTGCAATTCCCTCTGGAACAGTGATAAAACCCTTATCATTTTGTGTTTTAAAAGAAGTGTCAATTGAACCGTAATTTGTTCCAAAAAGTGCATATGCACTTGAATATCCTTCCATTGGATATAAAATAATTGAAAGTCCTGATTTATGTTTATAGAGGTAATATTGCTCATTTAAAACATCGTTTTTAATAATTTGCTTTTCCATACTAGTCCACCTCATTTCCAGTTAAAATATAAACTGTATCAAGATTAACTTTGTTTGCTGCATAAATAATTTCTTGTCTAGTTATGCTGTCAAGTTTTAGTTTTTCTGCATCTGGAGATGACTTAATTCCTGATAAAATTTGTCCAAGGTAAAAGCCCTCGATTGACGACGAGTGCTCGTATACACTAGAAAATGCATTCTTTAAGCTTAGTGTAGCATTGCTAATTTCATCATCAGTAAAATCCCCGCTTTTCATAAGGCCAAGTTGAACCAAAATTTCTTCTCTAGCCTTTTGTATATTTTGATTTTCAACGCCACTATCTATCGTTATAATTCCTTTGGAAATATCGTAATGTGCAGCACAATAATAGCAAAGGCTGAGTTTTTCACGAACATTCAAAAAAAGCTTTGCAGATGGGGTTCCGCCTAAAATGGCAACCATCAACCTCATAGCTGGTGCCTGCATATCCTTTGAGGTAATGCAAGCGCTAAAGCCTAAAACCAATTTAGATTGGCTAACGGACATATTGTCTGTCTTTTCAGTGACATTTGGGGCAGGTGTATGTGCTGTAATAGGTGGGATTAAATTATATTCCCTGTTAAGTGACTTAAATGCATTAGCAAATACATTAATTGCTAATGCATCGTCACCACAGCCAGTAAACATAATCTCTATCCTAGCAGTTTTTAGTATATTGTAATATTGTTCCTTGGCAAATTGAGGAGTTATGTCTGAAACCATATCCTTAAATCCATGCATCGGCAATCCGTATGGCTCATCTTTACACATAAGACGAATTGCATTGTTTATTGCATAAACTCTTTTTTCATTTAGTTCCGCGTCAATAGAATCAATTAGAGAGCTTTTTTCTAGTTTAACATGTTCTTTAGGAAATCCCCCATCTTCAATAATAGGGTTAAGTGCCATATTACAAAGAATATTAGCAGTTTTTTGAATAATTAACTCATTTTCAAGTGCAAATCTATCATCAATCCCAGTAATACATAGTGTAAGAATTTGATAGTCACCTTTTTTTTGAACATCGGCATTGATATATGCGCCATATAGTTCTTCAAGTTTTTTATTTAATTCTGTATAGTTTTCACAGCCCTCATATCCTTTTTTTAGTAATTGTGGAATTAGCGCATTTACTGTAACAGTTTCAGCTTTAAGTTGTGTTATAAAGTTTATTGAAATACGGTTTGTCTTGAAGCGTTTATCAGTGATTGTGTTGAAAATTACACCATTCGCAATTTCAATGCTTTTTAAAGGATTTCCCATTACTTCACTCCTCGAATATTAATAACTATTATATTTTGATTATTTTACATAATTATACCATTGAAAAGACCATAAGTAAATAAAACAGGTGTGATATTCACACCTGTTTTACATTTAGTTAATTAAAATTTGTATAATTTACAACTTTACAACCCAATAACAAAATGAATTGTATGATTGTGGATGCGATATATATCTATAGGTTTAAGATTCTAGAATGAAATTTCATTAGCAATGTTATATAGTTCTTCCTCAAATGGTTTCTTCATCTTAAGAGCTTCTTGAATGTCATAATCAACTATTTTGCCAGCTTTCAATGCAACAACTCTGTTTCCAATGCCTTTTTCAAGCAGTTCTACAGCATAATGTCCCATTTCACTTGCAACTACTCTATCTCTTACTGTTGGATTTCCACCACGTTGAACATGTCCTAAAACGGTTCCTCTAGTTTCGATTCCAGTTGCATCTTGGATTTGTTTTGAAATCTCATCAACTTTTCCGACACCTTCAGCAACAAGAACAATGAAATGATGTTTCCCTAGCTTTTGTGATAACCCAATTTTATTGATAATATTTTCAATTCTAAATTCAACCTCAGGAACAACGATTGAAGTTGCTCCACAAGCAATACCTGTATTAAGGGCAATATGCCCTGCGTGACGTCCCATTACTTCAACAACGCTACAACGATCATGTGACTGAGCAGTATCTCGAAGCTTGTCAATCATTTCAACAGCTGTATTCATAGCTGTATCATATCCAATTGTATATTCAGTGCAAGAAATATCATTGTCAATTGTTCCTGGAACCCCAACACAAGGAATACCAACAGAAGAA
>JBAQWI010000486.1:0-5164 GCA_049298835.1 Oscillospiraceae bacterium | reverse complement strand
GCCCTGGTCCGAAAGAGTACAGAAAGAATGCGGTAAATAATGAAATTACTCAACCGGACAGATTTATTATAGTCTGTCCGGTTTTATTTTTATAGGCACTCTGTTATTAAGCGCTTACTGACGTTCTTTTCGTTGGTTAATGACTAAGTATTGAAAACTTTCCGATAGTATAAAAAGAGGTCTTTAATTTCCTGAAAAATATCAGAAAATCAAAGACCTCGTAAACTTAATTAAATTTCCAATAAAACGTTTTACCTTATTCCCACTCAATGGTTCCAGGCGGTTTGCTGGTAATATCATAGGCGACCCGGTTGACACCCTTTACCTTTACTTCATTGACAATTCTGCGGGCCATGATATCCAGGACTTCGTAAGGTATTTGGGCCCATTCAGCCGTCATGGCATCATCGCTGGTAACAGCCCGGATGATAATGGGATATGCATAGGTGCGTCCATCACCCATTACGCCTACACTCTTTATGGGCGGAAGGACCGCCAAGTATTGCCATATTACGCGTTCAAGACCTGCGTTTTATACCATAATTTAGGGAAAACAGTGTATGATGTAAAAATGCTACCGTTTATGATATCAAGTTGCCACAGTTTTAGATTTTTTAAAACAACCGTGTATGAAGTTGTTTGTATTTTGCATAATTATATCATAAACGTAATATTCTTGGGAGGTATATAGCCACAGAATCTCTGCAGCCTCCAGGCACAAACCTACACATTACCCAAATAAATCGACCACAAAACAAACTATCTGCCCCCACTCCTTATAAAATAGGAGTACGGACAGATACGTATTTTTTCTCCAATGAATTATTAAATAGGCTTTTCTTTGAAACTTATACGAAACAATTCTTCTCAATTGCTTCTAAATGCCTATAAATTCTATATTTTATAAGATTTATTCAACTTAATGTTCAATCCAATTGTCAAATGGGCAATTATTTAATTTTAAAACTCTCAATATCTAAGGCATTGCTAATCATTTCTTTAACGAATTCTCTGTCACCTTCTGACATAATTGTTGAGCAATTATTTAATATATAATTTAGCCTTGATACTGCTGGTGGGTGAGATGAAGTATCTTTAGGGATTCCGAAGTTTACTTCTATAATATGGAACAGCATAAATACTTCCAGTGCAAATGATATAAAAAACGAACCAAATGTCTGTGTTATCATATCATCTTGCTTTTGTTTAAGTAGTGATAACCACTTAACAGCCAATACATCTGCTTCAAACTCCATTTGCTGGTCTCTATTGAATTTTCTTACTAAAAGGTCTTCCCTATTAAAGAATAATGGTTCATTAAGACATGAATTTAAGTGACCTAAACAAATATGTGCAAGTTCGTGTGCAACAATGAAAGTTTCTTGTGCTAAAGTTTTCATTTCAACCAAAATTTGCTCTTGTTTAGACAAATTTAATGGTAATAATGGAAATTCATAAAAATAATCCTGTACAAAGCTATTCAATACGTGTTTTAGACCTTTATTTAGATAATCAACACCTTCATTTATATCGTTTAGCATTACTTTGCCACTTATGAATTGTAGTTCATTATAGAAACTAATAGATCCTATGAGACTGGTATGTACAACAACTATTGGTTCGTTATTGGGAGCGGAAATAGCAAATGCATTAGGGTTATGTGTGGGAAGAAATCCTATATAAATATCCCTTACTAAATTTTTATTATTATCTGGTAGGGCAGAAATTAACGGAAGAACAATTGTCTCTCTAAACCAATTTTCCTGACCTTCGAGTGTTGTTAATGTGCTTAGATAATCTTTGATATCCTCGTAAGAAAATCCCAATTGTTCTTGTCTACGGTAGGCTAATTTTTTCATAACTTCAGCAAATTCTGGTTTTAGACGATAATTTTTTTGAAGGTTTCTCAAGTATTCAATTGCTGTCATTTTAACCTCTCCTCTATAAAATTGAAAGTTTATAGTTGTATCCTCATAGCAAAAATCAATTTAAAACTACATAAAGGGCGTCTCGTTAACCCTACCTCCCTTTACGTGAAGTTGCATATAAGAGTTATATAAAAGTACACTTATCCAATAAAGTTATAATAGCACCGTTAATCTGTGTCACAACATCATTAATTTGACCAATATCATCAACTTTAATAATATCCCCACTTATCACTTTGTAATCGTTCAATAGCGATATAATGGTTTGATAGGACTCATGCAACTCCGACGGTATGACATCATTGAGTTTTTTTAATGAATTAATAATATCGTCAATAACTGAACAATGTAAATTTGCACCTTCATCACACCAATGATAAAAAACGGGGTCTTGTATCAACGTGCCTTCACTATATGATTTAATATAGTGCATTACTGAAGTAGTATGGTTATAAAACCATGATAGTGAATTTAAATTTCCTATAACTTTATATGCATTATAAAGCGCATTGTCTTCGTCTAACGAATTGTTATTAATTTCGTCAATTTCATTTTTATCAAGAGGCTGTCTATAGAGCATGAATTTTTCTACTTCTTGACAATAAATTAAACTATTGAGGTCTATTTCAAGACCACCAATGATTATGTATTCATATAGCGGTATTGTGATAATGATTTTTTCAGCATATTCATTCAAGAACTGACTATAAACTGACAGGACTTCCATCTCGTAAAATTCGCTTTTGAATTGAAAATATAAATCCTCGCAAAAGTTATCAATAAGTGTTGAATCTAAAGAAATATATATTTTAGCATTTATTTTTCTAATATGATGGATTGCATAACTTTCAAATATTTTATCAAAGAAACATTTAATTTTTTTTCGGGTTTGCTTGATTATTTCCTTACAATTATATTCAACTGAATTTTCCTTTCTAATTTTATTGTCATATAAATATCGCCATGTAACAGCAAGCAAGAGGAGCTGCTCATATTCATCTTCGAAATTTATACGGCTACTAGTTAGCGGAAAGGTTTCCGTATATTTAGTGTGCATTGCCATTAAATCAGATGCAGCCGATACAACATTAATCAGAGAAAGTCTGGCGATTTCATTTATCTCTTCTCGTTTATATCGAAGCAATATGAGTTCATTCATGTGAGTGGCAAAATTGGTATAGGAAGTTTTATAGCTATTCATATATGAAATAATATCTTTATTGCTTTGTTGATTAATATTGTTTATACTGTCAGATAATTTTGCTTTATTTTTAATAACAGTTAATCCATATCTATCATTAACACATTTCGGTGTTTGATATATTCTTTTTGACATTAGTTTTACTTCCCGATTATTTTTCTTATAATCTTGAGATTTGAATTTTTCAAGACTACCTTCTTTCCGATAAAAATATCCAATGCCATCACATATTAAGTTTGATAAATTCATTATAATCATTCGGTCATTATCTATTAATTCTCTAAAATCATTCCAGTTTTCAGTTCTTTTTTCATAATCATCAATTTTTATTTGCCAACCATTCATTTGAGTAATCCAAGTCAAAGGTAAATATCTTGAAGCAATATTTTTCTCTGTATCCGGCAATTGAATACCTTGTATAACTTCAGTGCCTAATGTCTTCACATGATATCTTTCTTTATTAAAAAATAACCTCCTCAGAGCATCAACCACTGCCATAACCTTTTTGTTCATTCCCACATGATTTTCTTCCATAAAAATATTCTGGATAAAATCTGCCTCAATATGTTCTTCGTCAATATTTAAACGGATAATATTGTAGTTTTGACAAATTTGGGGTGTTAAATATTCAGCAATTGCTTCATATACCTCTATTTTGTTTTGGGTTTGGATTCCTACTAAAAAGTCGAGAATGTTATCAATAGAATAATCAGAAATATTGGTAATTATATCTTCACAAGAAATATTATGTATAAACATCTTTCTTTGAGCTAACCAAAATAGCACAAACCCGACTTCTGATAAGTTATCAGTTCTAGAAATATCAAAGTTATTTAATTTATCTTTGATATTATTCAAAAACATATCTGTGAAAACATAATCAATTTTATCTTGCGGTAAGCTACAAATTAGTTCCTGCATTTTCTGAGCAAAACCGGGGGCTATCGTATCATAGGTGTTAAACTCGAAAGCCAAATCTAAATAACCAGTTGCATCTCCAGTAAACATAATAAAATTGCCACCAAAAAGTTTGTTGCCCTGTTCATAAACTGCCTTATTTTTTGTGTACAATCTATATACATCTAACCACAGCAAAGCACTTAATACACTTGCATAAGCTGTCCATGATGCATATAGGACTTCTGTTAGTTTCCTGATTAGGGAGTCTGTAGCATTGTTATGGTAGAAATATTTTACCAACATTGCCTGGAAAAATTCATCTACCGAACTAACTGAATATAGTAACGTTTTTTCTTCATTCATGATATTTTCGTTAGAGATGATGTCATATAAAATTTCAGCTCTAACTGCATGCAAGCATTCAATATATTGATTATCACTACTTAACTTTACAAGATATTCTTTCTCAAACTGCTTCAACATTTTTCTACTTTGGCTACAAGGTAATTGGGTGAGCAATCTTTGCAGATTAACTTTTAATCCATTCTTACCGAGGTAACATATAACTTGTAAAATATCTAGCCATTCATCAGCGTTAGCCTCATTAGTAATAATTTTGCTTATTTGTGATTCGAGCTTGTGTTTTAAAGTATCTGCTTGGTTTAACAAATACACAAACTCCATAAAGGGACCAGTTTCACCGAATTTTTCCCAAGCCTGTTCGAAATTCAAAAAGTTTGGCGAGTGGTATTTATCAAATATTTCCTTTGCTTCTGATTCAGTAAAAGAGAGTTCAATAATATTGGAATTAAATTTATTCAAATCAATATCTGAACGATTAAAGTCCTCTTCTCTAATAGTTATAAGGAGCTTTAATTTCATTCCACGGTTATTGATTTCTTCAGCTATCCATAACCATTCAGTATCATAAATCATTACATCTAAATAAACAGCAATATCTCCAGACTTACTTATAGATAATCCATTTAAAGCTGCAACAATATCAAGAGCTTGCTTAGAATCCGTAACCTTTTCGATTACAAATACATAGTTTTCAAGTGAATATTACACGCCACAAAGGACACCTGTACGCTTCTTAAAACCATCAGTTCACGGAAAGAAACCACTCGTGATT
>JBAQWI010000485.1:0-4702 GCA_049298835.1 Oscillospiraceae bacterium | reverse complement strand
TTATGGCGGTTGCCAGTGCGTTGATATTGCAGAAAACATCGCAATTGAGCGTGCAAAAAAGCTTTTTGGTGCAGAACATGCAAACGTTCAACCACATTCTGGTGCACAAGCAAATCTAGCTGTTTACTTTGGGCTACTTGAGTATGGTGATACTATTTTGGGCATGAATTTGGCTCATGGCGGACATTTAACACATGGTTCACCAGTCAATATGAGTGGTAAATATTTTAACTTCATTCCTTATGGTGTTGATGATGATACACAGAGATTAAACTATGATAAAATTGAGGCATTGGCAAAAGAACATAAACCAAAGATGATTGTTGCAGGTGCGTCAGCATATCCTCGTGCAATTGACTTTGAACGCCTAGGTGAAATTGCACATTCAGTTGGAGCCTACCTAATGGTTGATATGGCTCACATTGCGGGACTTGTTGCTGCTGGACTACATATGAACCCAGTTCCTTATGCAGATGTTGTTACTACGACTACGCACAAAACACTTAGAGGACCACGTGGCGGAATGATTTTATGCAAAGAAGAGTTGGCAGCAAAAATCAACAAGGCTATCTTCCCAGGTACACAAGGTGGGCCTTTGATGCATATCATTGCAGCAAAAGCTGTGTGCTTTGGCGAAGCTTTGGCTGATGACTTTAAGGGTTACCAACAAACTGTAATAGATAACGCACAGGCACTTGCAAAAGCATTGAATAAAAAAGGTTTTAACCTAGTTTCTGGTGGAACGGATAACCACCTAATTCTGCTTGACTTGAGGAATTTTGACGTAACAGGAAAAGAGCTTGAAAAACGTCTTGATGAGGTATACATCACTGTTAATAAAAATGCAATTCCAAATGATCCACAAAGTCCGTTTGTTACAAGCGGTATCAGGATTGGTACACCAGCGATTACAAGCAGAGGATTAGTTCCTGCTGATATGGAAGTGATTGCAGATTGTATTCACAAGGCTGCAACTGATTTTTTACATTCAGCAGATGCAGTAAGAGCGACTATCGACACTCTATGTGGAAAATATCCGTTATACGAATAAGTGGCATAATACCACTTTTTATGTCGCATACAAAGTGTTGACTAAAAAATGAATATTGTGCTTGCGTTGGTAGTACCTATACGCAATGAATTATATATTAAGGAGTGACTATATATGGCTGTTTTTAGAGGGGATTTTGCTTCCAACATGCTTGGAATGAATACAAGTGTATCTGTGATAATACCAGATGCAAAACCAAACTGTGAGATGAATGTTGTCTATTTGCTACATGGGCTTTCCGATAACTGCTCAGGCTGGACAAGAATGACTTCAATTGAACGCTATGCAATCGAGTCAAATTGTATCGTTGTAATGCCAGAGGTTCAAAGAAGTTTTTATGCTGATATGAAGTATGGTGTTAAGTACTTTTCTTACATAGCAGTTGAGTTGCCTGCGATTATGCATAAGCTTTTCAATGTTTCGATCAAGCGTGAAAACACATTTATAGCGGGTCTTTCAATGGGTGGCTATGGTGCTTTAAAATGTGCATTTACATTCCCTGAAAAGTATGCGGGATGTGCTGCGTTTTCTTCTGCTTGTGATATGCAATTTAACATTAATGAAAACTATATTAGCACATTAGAAATAGGCGAGCTGAAAGCAGTTTATGGGAACGATTTAAAAATTGGCGATGAAAATGACCTATTCGTTTTATCTACTAAGGCAAATTCATCAGAGCTAAAACCTAGAATTATGATGACTTGTGGAACACAAGATTTTTTATATGAGCAAAATGTGAGAATGAAAGCGCATATTGAGGCACTTGATTTTGAATACAAGTATGAAGAATGGGAAGACGAGCACACTTGGCGTTTTTGGGATGCATCCATTCAACTTGCATTTGACTTTTTCTTTGATAGTGAGGAAGATTAAAACAAAACATATGGACGTCCAAGGGGGCGTCCATTATCATATAGCCACATACAAGATGAAACTAACGTTACCGAGAACTAAAGTGTAACATCAACAAATGTTATCGTAACGGTTTGTGTCCAGCTTCAAGCTGAGGAGGTGAGAGAATGTCAATTCCATTGGCAGAAAAAATAAGACCGATAAGTTTAGATGATGTCGTGGGACAAACGCATCTGTTATCTAAAAATAAACCGCTCAGAAGAATTATTGAGTCTGGCAATATTCCGAATATGATTTTTTATGGATCTTCTGGAATCGGAAAGACTACCGTTGCAAGAATTATTGCAGACCAAACCCATATGCGACTGCACAAACTTAACGGCACATCTACCTCGACAGCTGACATTAAGGCTATCGTTGAGGAAGTAAACTCAATTGCGGGCTATAACGGCATTTTGCTTTATCTTGACGAGATACAGTACTTGAATAAAAAGCAGCAGCAATCGCTTCTGGAGCATATTGAAAATGGCGATATCACCTTGATTGCTTCCACAACAGAAAACCCATACTTTTATATTTACAATGCAATTTTAAGCCGTAGTACCGTATTTGAGTTTAAGTCGGTTGAGCCTAGTGAAATTCAAAAGGCTGTAAAGCGTGGTTTTGCAAAATTAGAAGAGGAGTATTCGCAAAGGGCGAATATCCAAAAAGATGTTGTGGAACATATTTCACTTACCTGTGGTGGAGATGTTAGAAAAGCAATGAATACAGTCGAACTCTGCTATTTATCAGCAGAGTTAAAAGATGGGCAACGAGAGGTTGCCTTGGAACTAGCCAAGGAACTTTCTCAACGTAGTTCAATGCATTATGATCGAGATGGTGACCAGCATTATGAAATTCTTTCAGCCCTGCATAAGTCGGTGCGTGGGTCGGACGAAAATGCTGCACTACATTACCTTGCGAGGTTACTGGAAGCTGGAGATCTCCTTTCAGCTTGCAGAAGAATTTTAGCAATAGCCTGTGAGGACATTGGGCTTGCCTATCCGCAAGTTATCCCGATTGTAAAATCTCTATGTGACATTGCAATTCAGCTAGGGCTACCAGAGGCGAGAACCCCTCTTGCTGATGCGGTGGTGCTACTTTGCACTTCGCCTAAGTCTAATTCTGCATACAACGGTATGAATGCGGCTATGGCAGATGTGAAGGCTGGAAAACTCGGGGACGTACCTAAACATCTGCAAAATGCGCATTATGAGGCTGATACGAAAAAACTTTCTGGTGCACCTGGATACAAGTACCCACATAATTTTAAAAATCATTATGTGAAACAGCAATATCTTCCAAATGAATTGGCTGGCACAGTTTACTATGAATTTGCCCAAAACAAAAACGAACAAGCGGCAAAATTATATCGTGAGAAGTTAGTGGCTGAGGATAAATAAAAAGAAAAGTGGAGAATGAAGTGTTAACTTCATTCTCCACTTTTTGTGGTATATTATTTTAAACTAATCTAACGTAATATGTCCGCCCTTGCTCTGAACATAATCGTCATAAGTTGAGAAACGGTCATCAATGCCATTTTCATTTATTTCAATAATGCGGTTTGCAACGGTGTTCATAAACTCATGGTCATGGGAAGAAAAAAGAATATTTCCTTTAAAGTCACATAACCCGTTGTTTACAGCTGTAATTGATTCAAGGTCAAGATGGTTTGTAGGTCTGTCTAGAATTAATACGTTTGAGCCGTACAACATCATCCTAGAGAACATACATCTTACCTTTTCTCCACCAGAAAGTACATTAACAGGTTTGTAAACATCATCGCCAGAAAACAACATACGACCGAGAAAACCACGTAAAAATGTTTCGGTCTCATCATTGGTGTATTGTCTTAGCCAGTCAATGATACCTAATTTATTGCCGTCAAAAAATTCTGTGTTATCATTAGGAAGATAACTCTGAGTTGTCGAAACACCCCATTTAAAGCTACCCTCATCAGGTTCCATTTCCCCAGTTAATATTTTAAATAGGGTAGTAGCAGCGATTTCACTTTCACCGACAAAAGCAATTTTCTCACCTTTTTTAACAATGAAAGAGATGTTATTTAATATCTTTACGCCCTCGATGGTCTTAGAAATTTCAGTTACTGCAAGAATATCCTTGCCAGCTTCGCGATCCATATTAAAGCCAATGAAAGGGTAACGCCTGCTTGATGAAGGCATATCTTCCATTGTTAGCTTATCAATCAGCTTTTTGCGAGAAGTTGCTTGTTTGGATTTGGATTTATTCGCAGAAAATCGCTCAATAAAGGACTGAAGTTCTTTTACTTTTTCTTCAGTTTTCTTATTTTGAAGCTTTTGCAAACGTTGCATTAGCTGACTTGATTCATACCAGAACTCGTAGTTTCCGACATACATCTTAATTTTTGTATAATCGATATCAACAGTATGGGTACAAACAGTATTTAGGAAATGACGGTCATGAGATACAACAATAACTGTGCCAACATAATCCATGATAAAGTCTTCAAGCCACTCAATTGCAGCAATGTCAAGATGGTTTGTAGGCTCATCGAGAAGAATAATATCTGGGTTACCAAATAGTGCTTGTGCAAGCAAAATTTTAACCTTTTCATTGCCATTAAGAACGCTCATTTGTGAGTAAAGAACACTTTCTGGAAGTCCTAAGCCTTGTATTAGCTTAGAAGCATCTGATTCAATTTCCCAACCGTTAAGCTCTGCAAATTCAGCCTCAAGCTCTCCGGCCAAGATTCCATCTGCATCAGTAAAATCTTCTTTA
>JBAQWI010000484.1:0-2010 GCA_049298835.1 Oscillospiraceae bacterium | reverse complement strand
TTGAATTCATTATATTTTACTCCGACAACTAAGGAGGAGATACAAGAAATTATACTCCATTTTAAAAATAAGACTAGTTCGGGTGATGACAAAATATCAATGAAGTTGGTTAAATAACTTAAATTTTGTGAAAATGAATTAACTGATATACTTTCTCATATTGTCAATCATTCTCTAATGGAAGGAGTCGTTCCTGACTTATTAAAAATTGCTAAAGTTATACCAGTATTTAAATCGGGGGATGAAAAAGTTATCATGAACTACAGACCTATTTCGATTTTGCCTGTTTTCTCTAAAATATTTGAAAAAGTGGTTTTCAATAGGCTGCAAAATTACTTAGACAAGAATAATATTCTTCACCATAACCAATTTGGTTTTCGACCAAACCTATCAACCAGTCTTGCACTCCTACAGTTAACTGATGAAATAAGCAAGGCAAGCGATGATGGCAAAATTACTATAGGAATATTTGTAGACTTGGCAAAAGCCTTCGATACAGTTGATCATAAAATACTCCTGAAAAAACTAAACCACTATGGAATTCGTGGAACCGCTTTAAATTGGTTTGAAAGTTATTTGTTGAACAGGGTACAATATGTGATGGTGAACAAGGCCAAATCTAGGTCGGCTAATGTCATATGTGGAGTTCCACAAGGATCCATTTTGGGCCCAATTCTTTTCCTGTTGTACATAAATGATCTAAATATTGTTTCCAACATTGTGCGCATGATAATGTTCGCGGACGACACGAACTTATTTTTGACGGGCAAATCGGTCAAAGAAATTGAAGAATCATTAAACAGGGAACTTGGTTTATTGGCCGAATGGTTCCAAGCTAACCTATTGTCGGTTAACGTCAGTAAAACAGGATATATCATCTTCAGTAACAAAATAAATGATGGCATTAAAATTAATTTACATATGAACAACCTGGAAATCACAAGACAGTATGAGACAAAATTCCTTGGTTTAATACTGAATTATAATTTAAAATGGAACAAACACGTTGAAATAATTGTTAATAAAATTTCTAAAAATATAGGCATCATATCAAAAGTTAGGCATCTGTTACCATTGGGTCTTACTCGAACACTATACTTAACTCTAGTAGAGCCGTATATCAGTTATTGTAATCTAGTTTGGTCAAGACCAGAAAAAACTGTGCTATTAGAGACAATCCATAAAATTCAAAAAAAATATTGCCGGTTGATAACTTTCTCTGACTACAGAGCCCACTCTAAACCGTTATTCATCCAATTAAAACTACTAACAGTTTATCAAATGTGTAAATTTCAGCTTTGTTTATATGTATATAAATCTATTAAAGGGTTATTCCCGCCAGGAATAGCCATACAATTTCAACAAAACGCATCAATACATAATTACAATACACGTCAAAAATTACATCTACACATTGAAGGATGCAGAACGACATCTCGCCTGAATACAATTCGTTTTCTAGCACCCAGGGTATGGGATTCCCTCCCTGAAGGCATCAAACATATCTCTCATGTTGCTTCTTTCAGAAGAATGCTAAGAACATATGTGCTATCTAATTTGGTCTAAGTACTTTCTTCCCTCCGCCTGCGTGTTGCTGGGTCTTTCTTGTTGATATCTCGAGAAATTGGTTGAGCTTACATAATTTTTTACTGCCATTCTCCTAATATTGATCATTATATTATTATATCTGGTAAATATTTGGGGTCAGCATTACATAAGCTCTGTTTCTGCTGGCTCCTTTGCATTGATTTCTTATCATTAACTGCATCACTTATATTTTATTTTAGAATGTCAATTATCTATATGTCATTTTGATTGTTATTTGCTTGTATATGCGAAATTTGTGCAATAAAATGTTGTTCAATTCAATTCAAAAAACTAGACATGCATTCATTATAACATTTATATTTATTTAATTTTATTTGCTGCTGATGTTTCATTTGATAGTGGTGTATGGGGGGGGTACCCCTAGTGGATTATCCTTTACTTATAAGTGTATCTGAACTGGAG
>JBAQWI010000483.1:0-2999 GCA_049298835.1 Oscillospiraceae bacterium | reverse complement strand
CCTTTATCTTTTGTTTGCTCTAACAATAGTTTTAAATCATGTAAATCATGGCCAGATACTACGATAAATGGACCACTTTCAATATTACAGCTTACCTTTGTTGGTACTGGGGTTCCGTACGCAGTTGTATTTGCACTGTCCAAAAGTTCCATGCACTTTAAATTTACATTTCCAGTTTCCATAGTAAGGGCGAGTAGTTCATCAGCTGATAAATCTTCAGCCATAGCAGATAATGCTGTATAGAAAAAGCTATTAACTTCATCATTAGTTTCACCTAAAATATATGCATGATGTGCATACGCTGCCATTCCACGAATTCCAAAAAGGATAAGCGATTTAAGTGAACGAATATCCTCGTTATCATTCCATATTTCATTCATATCCATCTCTTCTGCTGATTCAAAAAGTGCTCTTTCTTTGTCAATGCTATCACAAAGTTTATTTATAGTATCATTGTTAAAATTAACATTAGTAATAGTTGTAAAAAGTCCATCTATAATTAACTTATCTGTGTTTTTGGTAGATTTACCTTTAGAAGCCTTTGCAAGTGCGATTAATTTACCAGTCAGTTTATCTTGAAAATTTGCGGTGTCATCGTTTTTTCCGCACACCCCTTTAACAGTACAACCTGTTCCTTTTGCTGTTTGCTGACATTGAAAACAAAACATATTTGACATAATATTTTCCTCCTAAATTTAATTAATTATTGTTACAATTCGATTTTGCGTATGATTAGGTAGCCCTGTTCCCTCTTCAAAAACAAAACAAATTATCTTGAGTTTTTCATTTTGGACAATAAACTATCTTTTTGTTACTTGATTAATATTTATTATTTTTATTATGTTCTCCTTTATGTGCACTGATTATACAACAAACAAAGACATAATTATGTTGTAAATGCAACGAAAATATATTTATATTTTTTTGAATATCTATCTCCAAATCTTTTTATTAAATTCATTATCATTTAAAAACTTACTAACCAACTGCAGATATTTTTAAACCATAAATAGCCATTTAACGACAGTGTTCTACAATGTTCGTACCGTTTTGTTGTATCCAATTTAACTATTTCTATCCACATAAAATCGTATGGTAATAACTTACTTTATAATAATAATTTTATTATATATGGAAGTTTATATATAATTTATTTATAATATGTATATTTTTTGTTGACAATATATATATATAGTACTATAATTGAAAATGTACTCAGCTTGAGAATATGTAACTGATTCGATCAGGCATAAACTTTCAACAAAACTTTTTTAGTTTTTTTGATTATTTATGTCTGATTTTTGTTTTCGTCAAATTTCTATTTTCTTTATTTTGAAAGGTGGATTTATCAATGAAATTATTTGAATATACTATAAAAGACAAACTAGGATTACATGCTAGACCTGCGGGATTATTGGTGAAATGTATCAGTGCATTTCAGTCTGATATTAAACTTACAAAGAGTGAAAAAACAGTCGATGCGAAACGTTTATTTGGGGTAATGGGTATGGCTATTAAATGTGGCGACATTATTATAATTAGCATAGACGGACCAGATGAAGAGTTGGCCTTCAATGCAATTAAGCTTTTTTGTGAAGAAACTATTTAAGACAGGAGTTAAAATTTAATGGAAATTTTGCATGGAATTGGCGCTTCAAATGGAATTGCTATTGGGCAGATATTAATATACAATAACAACCTCTACAAAGTGGAAAAATATTCGATAGATGATACAAGTACTGAATTAAGACGTTTTGAAATTGCACGTAAAAAGGCAATAAATAAATTGGAGGATATTTACAAGAGAGCCCTTCCTGAAATTGGTGAAAACGATTCTATGATTTTTCAAATCCATGCAATGATGTTGGAAGACTTAGACTATATAGAAAGTATTACTGATATCATTAGTCAAGGTAAGCTCAATGCTGAATACGCTGTGGATGAAACCTCTAAGAAGTTCTCTAATATGTTCAGTTCCATGGACGATTCATATATGAAAGAGCGAAGTGCTGATGTATTGGACATTTCCAAAACGCTTATCCGTGAACTACTATTTGAGCAAGAACAAGTGTTAGACGAAATTGAGGGTCAGGTCATTATTGTAGCTAAAGATTTAATGCCTAGCGAAACAGTCCAACTGGATAGATCTAAAGTAATGGCTTTTGTTACACAAGGTGGGTCTAAAATATCTCATTCAGCAATTCTCGCACGCACTATGGGCATTCCAGCTGTAGTGGGGTTAGATGATGACTATAATAAAATAGCGAAAGATGCACTCATTATAGTAGATGGGTTCACTGGGGATGTCTATTTGAATCCTGATGAAGCTACACTACATACCTTTACTAAAAAGCAAGAGGAATACATAGTTTCACGTCAAAAGTTACACCAATTGCGAAATAAATCATCTCAAACCTTAGATGGCGTCACAGTTAAGATTTATGCCAACATTGGACATTTAAGCGACATCGCCCTTGTAAATGAAAATGATGCAGAAGGTATTGGATTATTCCGCAGTGAGTTCTTATACATGGAGAGCGATGATTTTCCTAGTGAAGAATCCCAGTTTAATATCTACAAAAGTGTATTAGCTGGTATGAGTGGTAAACGTGTAATTGTGCGCACATTAGACCTAGGTGCAGACAAGCATGTACCGTATTTCGACATACATAATGAAGATAATCCTGCAATGGGCTATCGTGCCATTCGTATTTGCCTTACTAATGTTGAGGTTTTTCGCACACAATTAAGGGCACTGTTACGGGCTTCTGTCTATGGCAAGCTTGCAATCATGATACCTATGATTATTTCATTAAGTGAAATTTTACAAACTAAAGCACTGATTGAAAAATACAAACAAGAGCTAGATCTTGAAGGTGTTGCCTATGCAAAAGATATTGAGTTTGGAATTATGATTGAAACTCCCGCAGCAGTTATGACTAGCGATTTACTAGCACAACATGTTGATTTTTTTAGCATTGGAACCAATGACCTTACTC
>JBAQWI010000482.1:0-1832 GCA_049298835.1 Oscillospiraceae bacterium | reverse complement strand
CCTTTATGAAAACTAAGGATGATGGGTTTTGTGTGTTGAGTAGTTGAGCCTTATATACCCTGTATTTCTTTCAAGCCATGTTTATGACTTTCGTACTACTTTCATATATAGTTTGCTGTATATAAATCAAATAAAGTGGTGAGTACAGTGACGGCAAATCAAAACAAAGTATTGAAATGGCACGGCGGCTGTTGCTGCACATCCTCAAAAGAACTCAAGTCGACTGACAGGAATCGATCTCAATCAAAGTGACTGTTTTATCCGGATACTTTCTCTCCAAGGCATCCACCGCTGTTGCTTCAGGTAAATCTTGTTTTCCATCTAATGCCAATTCTAATACTTCTTTTGCCTTGGCTTGTGCTTCTTGCGCAGTTGCGCCTTGTGTCATTGCTTCGGGTATACCTGGGAATTTGACGAGTATATAGTCGCCGTCTTCTTCGAATGTTGCTGGATACGAAATTTTCATTGTTTGCTCCTTCCAAGACATAGTGACCGACTGGAATAATAATAAAAAATCCTCGCTAAGTATTCGAATATATTAGGTTCGCCAACCAATATTCAGGACTTAGGAGGATTTTTGTCTTGCGACATGAATAGTTTACCAAATTTCACTTTGGGTTGTACACACCAAATAGATATTGACAATAATTACTGAAACTCATGATTTATATCTTTAGTTTTCTGTTTTGTCGGAAACGTTTTGGAATTTTATACGGTATTCTCCAGGTAGGATTCCGAATTTCTTTTGGAATTTTTTGTAGAAAAAACTGACATTTTCGCATCCTATTGACTGGGAAATTTCAGTGATGCCTAGATTTGATGACAGTAAAAGTTGTTCTGCAGATTTTAAGCGCTGGTCGAGCACAAGCTCTATGTATGAGTAACCTGTATGCTTTTTTAGTAGATTAGACAAGTAGTTGGGATTTAAATTAAAAACTGACGCTGTCTGGGTAAGTGAACAGTCTTTATAATTCTCTTCAATATACCTTAGGATGGGAATGATCGGCGTTTTTCGAAGGCGGTCGGAAGAATTTGTGTAATCATTTTTATAAACGATCACAAGTTCTGATATGATGAGGTTCAATAGGCTCTCTGTTACGTCCCGGAAAACGATGGAAGGATCGTGCCATTCACATAAAAATTCCTCCATAAATAAATGCAATCTAGGATTGTTCTCTGAATGGAAAAGCAGATAGTTGTCGTGCTTCATGCCATTTGTTATGGAGTCCATGAAGAAAGTTGTGAGTACGCTCTCTGAGGAGAATCGATTGAAAAAATTAGTGGAGAGGTATTCCTTTGAAATAAAGACATTAATCAAAACGTCATCTTCCCCGAGCGGTTCTATTGTATGGATAGTGTTCGCATCCATCAACAGCAACTGACCTTGCAAAAGGGTGTGGGTTTCATTATTGATCATCTGCTGACAAGAACCGGAATACATGTAGTTCAATTCAATACAATCATGGCAATGAAGCGGGAATGTCTGGAAGCGAGAATGCCGTTTTACTCCGAATAAGGGTCCTTTGTTTTGCCCGAGTGATTCTGTTAATGCCATAATTAACACTTCATTTCCATCAACAATAATCGTTTGGAATTTATTCATTAGGCTACTCGGAATACCATTCTGATAATCACGTTCGTGTGGCGTTATCGCTGTTAGTTGTCGCCGCAGTGTTTCCCGATCCATAGGGATCCCTTCTTTCATTTTTAAGGTAGAGTGGAATTCCCAAAAAGTTATCTTTATCGTAGAGGTAATCTGTGCTTTTGTCAATGAAGTTGTGCGGATATGTCATAGGATGACTGAAATGACCGTGTTATATTTACAACGTAAG
>JBAQWI010000481.1:0-9578 GCA_049298835.1 Oscillospiraceae bacterium | reverse complement strand
CGATAGCATAGACTTCGGTCTTAATCTCAGCTAAACCAAACGTTGGACTAGTAACTGCTCGCTCGATGTTATAGACTTCGGTTTTGATTTCTTCCAATCCGAAGGTTGGGCTAGTAATTATATTAATTATTTCAGTAATACCAGTGAATGCTCCACTGATTGCTTGCTCTATCGCATACACTTCGGTTTTGATTTCAGCTAATCCAAAAGTTGGACTAGTAACTGCTCGCTCGATGTTATAGACTTCGGTTTTGATTTCAGCTAATCCGAAGGTATAACTGTTAATTGCTTGCTCGATAGCATAGACTTCGGTCTTAATCTCAGCTAAACCGAAAGTTGGGCTAGTGATTGCTCGCTCGATAGCATAGACTTCGGTTTTGATTTCAGCTAAACCGAAAGTTGGACTAGTAACTGCTCGCTCAATGTTATAAACTTCAGTTTTGATTTCAGCCAATCCGAAGGTATAACTGTTAATTGCTTGCTCTATAGCATACACTTCGGTCTTAATCTCAGCTAAACCAAACGTTGGACTAGTAACTGCTCGCTCAATGTTATAAACTTCGGTCTTAATTTCAGCCAATCCGAAGGTATAACTGTTAATTGCTTGCTCGATAGCATAGACTTCGCTTTTGATTTCAGCTAAGCCGAATATTGGACTAGTAACTGCTCGCTCGATTACGTTGACCTCGGTTTTGATTTCAGCTAGACCGAAGTGGGGATTAGTCAGTATTCTTTCTATGTGGTTTAGTTCTGCTAATAATGGCTTGTTGCAGGGACAAACAGGATGTGGTGTTGGGCAACCAGAATTATTGTAGCAACAATCCCACATGTTTCTGCAATTTGTAACTTTCATTTCTGGGGAATTTTCATTAAATTTGTTACTCATAATTTATCTCCTATGTTATTAATATTTATTTATCTATAACATAATATGAAAAATAACCATAAGTGCTATTGTTTTTCGCTTATTTTTTTTAAAATTTCATTTAAGGTGTAAATGTACGAAATGAAAAGAGTGAGACAAGTGTTTGGAGAGACACAGTACCGTGATTGTTTACGATAACAATATGAGCCGTGCTACCCTTTAAAGAATAGCACGGCTTATTTTTTCTAGTTGTTAGCTATTATTTCTAAAAAATGCTCATGAACAACAGTTTCGTCGGTAAGTTCAGGATGGAAAGCAACAGCAAGCTGATTATCCTGCCGTGCTGCCACAATTTTATCATCAACAACTGATAGAATGGTGGCACTACTACCTACAGATTTAATATAAGGTGCACGTATAAAAGGCATTTTAATGCGTATATCATTTTTATATTCTGAAAATGTATTAAAGCTACCAAGTTGTCTGCCATATGCATTTCGCATAACGGTAATATCCATCGTTCCAAGATGTGAATGCTCACTGTTTTCTATTTTTTTTGCAAGTAAAATCATTCCTGCACAAGTTCCGAAAACAGGCATACCACAGTTTATATAATCTCTTAGAGTGTTCATCATATCTAAATCTAGTAATAGCTTTCCCATTACTGTGCTTTCGCCACCAGGTAAAATCAGTCCGTCAAAGTGCTTATTTAAATCGGTTTTCTTTCTAATTTCAAAGCCATTACAATTCAATTTTTCAACAATATTAATATGCTCTGCAAAAGCACCCTGAACAGCAAGGACGCCAATATTCATTATTTACCACGCTCCGCCATTAAAAGTTTTATTTCACTTTCGTTAATTCCGACCATGGCTTCGCCCAAATCCTCAGATAATTGTGCAAGTATTTTAGCATTGTTAAAATTTGTTACGGCTTTTACGATAGCGTCAGCTCTCTTTTGTGGATTTCCAGATTTGAATATTCCTGAACCTACAAATACACCCTCTGCACCAAGTTGCATCATAAGTGCAGCATCAGCAGGAGTTGCGATACCACCAGCGGCAAAATTGACAACAGGAAGTTTACCGTTTTCATGGACAAAAAGTGCTAAATCATATGGAATCTGTAACTGCTTTGCTGCGTCGTACAGTTCGTCTTCACACATTGAAGCAATCCTTTTAATTTCGCTTTGCATCATACGCATATGTTGAACAGCCTGCACAATATCGCCTGTACCAGGCTCGCCCTTTGTTCGTATCATAGAAGCTCCTTCGTTTATTCTCCGAAGAGCTTCCCCTAAATCCTTAGCACCACACACAAACGGAACATCAAACTTCGACTTATCTATATGATACACATTGTCAGCAGGGGACAATACCTCGCTTTCATCAATGTAATCAATCTCAATTGCTTCAAGTATCTGTGCTTCTGCAAAGTGTCCAATTCGACATTTTGCCATAACAGGAATAGAAACAGCTTCTTGTATTTTTTTAATCATATTTGGGTCGCTCATTCGAGAAACACCGCCAACTGCCCTGATATCAGCAGGGATTCTCTCTAAAGCCATTACTGCACAGGCACCTGCTTGTTGTGCCACTTTAGCTTGCTCAGGTGTTGTAACATCCATAATAACACCACCCTTTAACATCTTTGCAAACTCTTTGTTTAATTCATATCTTTTGTTTATCATATTTATATCTCCTTTATTTTTTAGTGCATTTACAATGTAATCTATTTTTATATTATTTAATAGTACCAAACTACAAACACAGTTGAATTATTACAGTTGAAACATACGTTGTTTTTATGATAGAATAGTTTGATTTTGCTTTTGCGTATTATACTATGTTTTTCTATTCTAAGTTATAATTTAAAAAATATACCTATTACTTACATATATAAATAACAATATAAGGGAGAAATGATGAAAGAAAACAGGATTACAGAAAATGAAATACAGCTTGTGGAAATTGTAGCACCGCTTTTGCAGTGGTATGATAAAAATGCAAGAGTCCTACCGTGGCGAGAAAATTCCTCTGCTTATCGTGTATGGGTTTCTGAAATAATGCTACAACAAACCCGTGTGGAGGCAGTGAGGCCGTATTTTGAGCGTTTTATGCTAGAACTACCTACGATTGAAAGCCTAGCCAATGCAGGTGAAGAAAAGCTATTAAAGCTTTGGGCAGGGTTAGGGTACTACAATCGTGTTCGCAATCTTCAAAAGTCGGCACAGATTATCGTAAACGAGCACCGTGGTGAATTTCCTAAAACTTTTGAAGAAATGATCCTTTTGCCTGGTGTTGGTGACTATACTGCGGGTGCAATTTCATCTATTTCATTTAAAAAGCCTACACCAGCGGTTGACGGTAATGTAATGCGTGTTGTCACAAGGTTAACAGAGAACTATGGTGACATTACAACACAAGCAGTGAAACGTCAGATAGGGGAACAGCTAAGGGTAGTTTATCCTTATGCAAAGTCACGCAGCGGGGATTTCACCCAAAGCTTAATGGAGCTTGGTGCTGTCATTTGTGTTCCCAATGGGTTGCCTAAGTGTGAACTTTGTCCGTTGTCTTTTTTGTGCAAGTCTAATCAGAATAATACAAAAACAGAGTTGCCAGTAAAAACGAAAAAGAAACCAAGAAAAAAAGAAGAAAAAACAGTATTTATTCTTCTTTTTGAAGATAAAGTTGCTGTTAGAAAAAGAAAAGTTGAAGGTTTGCTAGGTGGACTTTGGGAGTTCCCTAATGTAGAGGGAAAACAAACGAGCAAACAAGTCAAAGAACAATTGCAAAAATGGCAGATAAGTGGGAACAATCTAACAAAAGGCATAACTGCAAAACATATTTTCACCCACGTTGAGTGGCATATGACAAGCTATTTGGTTGATTGTGAGAATTGCAATGACGAGTTCTTGTGGGTGACAAAATCTACACTTGACGAGGAAGTCGCCATACCCTCAGCGTTTAAGATGTTTTGTAAGATGTTCTAAAGTAACTGAATAAAACAAGAAAATCTACTCAAAATTTGAGTAGATTTTTTTCATATTATGCTATTGTTTTATACTTTTCTGCTTTTAGCAACGTAAACTATCCGTTGACAATCCTCTTGGGGTTTGTCAAAACTATCGTCAGCATAAAAGTCTACAAGCTCAAGGTTTGCATTTTGGAGAAAATTTAAAATTTCAGTATGAGTATAGGCTTTTTCACTAAAAGACTCGGTTTGCTTTGTATAAGTGTCATCTTCATTGTTGCAAAACAAATCTAGGGTGATATCTATTACGTTATCAGTACATTTTGAGTTTTGCCAAATGCAGTAAACTTCGTCATAGTCATAGATGAAAATGTTGTTAGACAGGATATTGTTGTGTTTGTATTCTGTATTTACGTCAAAAATAAATATGCCGTTAGGATTTAAAAACATACTAACTTTTTTAAAAACGGTCTGTACATCACTTGCTGTAACGATATGATTTAGGCTGTCTAATGCACAGATGCAGACGTCAATTGTGCCATACAAGTCAAGCTCTTGCATTTCTTGGTTGAGATAGAGGATGTCCTTGCCAGAGTCATAGCGTTTGCTCATGGCTACAGATAGCATTTCCACTGAGGAATCGACGCCAACAACGTCATACCCTAAATCTGACATAACTTCAGATAATGAGCCAGTTCCACAAGCTAGGTCAACTAAAATGCCTTCGTGAATAGAGTTTTTTTGCAGTATGGCATTAAAATATTCCCCGCGTTTTGCGTAGGGAATATTATTTGTTAATATGTCATAGTACTGGGCAAAATTCTTATAACTACTCATTGTCATCAAGCCTTTTAAAAACAACACTGTATCCGTCTGTTCCGTAGATTAATGAGCGATTTACTCGGCTGATTGTAGCAGTGCTTGCACCTGTTTGTGCAACAATATCGCTATAAACTCGGCTTTCGCTAAGCATTTTTGCAACCTGTAGACGTTGTGACATTGCTTTGAGTTCAGGAATGGTGCATAAATCCTCAAAGAAATTATAACATTCCTCTTTAGATTTTAATGTAAGTATTGCGTCGATTAAAAAATCGAAGTTTTTTTCTTTTAGCTTTTCGTTCATAAAATCACCTCCGATAAATGGGAATATACCCATAATTACTTTAACATTTTAGCATATAAAAGTGTGAAAGTAAACAGGTAATATATATAAAATTCCGGATGTGTTTTTATGACGGATTTATGTTATAAAAGATACCAAATTATCAGCTAAACTAGATACAAATTATCCTCTTAATATAGTCAAAGCGTAAATTGTGCAGTTTAGGCTTTGACTATTTTTTATCACTAAATCCTAATAGTTGAGGATAGGATACCAGTATTAAAAGCAAAAATATTTTTTTGTTCCCGCTGCCATTAAGTCGGCCATTTTTAACGCTTCATCTTCAATGGTGTCATAAATCACAATGTCTGCATCATAGTTACCTGTAAGCCGATAAACCGCTTCATCTTCAGTCATTTTCAAGTGGTCATATAATAAGGACTGCCATTCAGAGAAGCTCCAAAATGGGTTAATGGAGGATAAAAGTATTGCAATATCATCCGCGTTGCTATACCACTGTTTACGGGTTTGCTCAACACCATTGGAGTTTCCAGATTTAGCATGATTAACTAGTGTAGCTGCTATTATAAGATGATCAGTAAAAAGTTTTTCAAATTCATCAGCTTTATACTTTCCATAAAATTGACTAAGCAAATTGGAAAAATCGTTTGGATTTTTCAGTAACCTTTTTGTAACAAGCTGTAGATCAGGGAGATCAGATGCAGTGCTAATGATGAATGATCTAGTCCACATTATGTGCTGTTCCCAAAGCTTACGAAACTCATTGGTTAAATTCCTATTGCGTATATTCATTGACCTATCACACGCGTTGTTATACATAAATTTCACCCCATAAAATTAATAATATAGTATTATATGAAAAATATAACAAAGCAGTGATAAAAGTCAGAAAGCAATCATAAAAAGAGGATGTACAAAGCAGAATTGCTACATTAATTCCATTTGCACTTATTTTTAGACGCAAAAAAACCTATATTACAATGGCTATAAAAACGGTTACCCGGACTTTTGGCTAGAGTTTCCAAAGAAAAAGTAAAGGAGTGGTTTTACTATGATCATGATAAAAAAACAAGACATTTTTTAAGTGGCATATAACGTCAAATAGTCACGCACTTTCTCTGACTAACTCGTTAGTCAGTAGCCCAAGCTAAACCATATCAAGACCAACATTAGATAAGCTGATTAAGGAGTAAGACAAAATTTTCGAGAATTGGAAATAAATTAGATAATATAGGTTATTAAGTATAATTATGTTGCTGTTGGGACATATTTGAAGTATAATTATTGGTATAAATAAAACCATATTATAGATGTAAGCAAAACCTTAGGTAATGATTTAGACTTTCCATTTAAAGATGTTGCAACTAAATTTAAGCTAATTGCAGAGAACACAAAATCAGTGATAATTCCCTATGATGAGAATGCAATCGAACTGATTGAGAAAATGCGGTATGTGGATAATTATAAAGGTCTATTACGCTCAATACAAGGATATGTTGTCAATATTTATGAACATGAATTTCAGAAATTATATGGTGCTGGAAAGCTTGAAGTCATAAAAGATGACATTTTCATTTTAAGAGAGAGCAACATGGAAGAGTGTTATAGTGATAAAACAGGACTTACTATTAATTTAGAGAGTGGGATAGGATTATATTATTAGGAGGTAGAAAGATGGGGTTTGGTGTTAAGCTTGAAGTTTGGGGTGATTATGCACTCTTTACTCGCCCAGAGATGAAAGTCGAAAGGGTCAGCTATGATGTGATGACGCCCTCGGCGGCAAGAGGAATTATTGAAGCGATTTACTGGAAACCGGCAATTAAATGGATTATTGATAAAATATATATCTGCAATGAAATTGCATTCACCAACATAAGAAGAAATGAGGTTAGCTCAAAAATACTCGGATCTTCAGCCAAAGCGGTGATGAACGGAAAGCAAGAACCACTCTTTATTGATACCACATCAGACCGACAACAAAGAGCATCAATGGTTTTGACAAATGTTAGATACGTCATTGAGGCACATTTTGAATTGACAGATAAAGCAGGAACTGATGACACAAACGAAAAGCATTATAACATTATTTTAAGGCGAATTAGAAAAGGACAATGTTATCATATGCCTTGCTTTGGTTGCAGGGAGTTCCCAGCCAACTTTAAATTGGTCGAAAATGGAGAAATGCCAAATTTATTAAAAGAACCAAAAGACTTAGGCTATATGCTTTACGACATGGACTTTAGCAATCCAGAAGATATCACACCAATCTTTTTCAGAGCCAAAATTGAAAACGGAATGGTTGATTTAACAAATATAGAGACAGCGAGGTGAACATAAATGATTTTGCAGTCGTTGGTTAGGTTTTACGACATACTTGCCTCTGATGAGGAAAGTGGAATTTCAATGCCTGGTTATTCTCGTACAAATATTTCATATGCACTCAATATCTCAAAAGAGGGAGAACTGCTTGAAATACTACCACTACAAAATAAGGTAATGCGTGGGAAAAAAGAGGTTGATGTGCCACAAGTTGCAATTGTTCCTGAACAGGTGAAAAAATCGTCAGGTATTAATCCTAATTTTCTATGTGAAAATTCTGCATATACCATTGGGATTGATAACAAGGGAAAGCCTGAACGTACTAAAAAATGCTTTGAAGCGTTTCAATCATTTCATAATGAGCTGTTGGCTGACGTACAGTGTGACGAAGCAGTTGCTTTACTGAATTTCTTAAACAATTGGCAGATTGAAACTGCACTAGAACATGATGAGGTAAACAGATACAAGGACGAGTTAATGGCAGGTGCAAATATTGTTTTCAAACTAGATAACGGTGCTTATATGCATGAATGTTCTGGAATAAAAAATGCTTGGGACAGCTATAAAAATCATGGCGACAGTGGAAAACAAATGCAGTGTTTGGTGACAGGCGAAACAGCGTCCATTGCAAGACTTAATCCATCTATAAAGGGTGTGAAAAATGCCCAACCATCTGGAGCATCTCTTGTATCATTTAACGCTCGCTCCTACGAATCTTATGGTAGAGATGATATGCAAGGCTTGAATTCCCCAATCAGTGAAAAGGCAGCATTTGCCTATGGTACAACATTAAACTATCTCATTGCCGATTGTAATCATACACTTAGTTTGGGCGATGCAACCATTGTTTATTGGGCAGAATGTGCGGGTAGCACCTACCGAAATGCCGCCGCTCTTTTGTTTTCCCCTGATAAACTGCAAGCTGATGACAAAGATAAAGTAATACGCGATGATAATGCAGAACAACTTGTTGGGTCGATTTTAGATAAAATTTCCAAAGGCGACAATGTCAATACTATGGTTGAATTTCAAGATGAAACTAATTTCTATGTACTAGGTTTATCGCCCAATGCGGCACGTGTGTCAGTTAGGTTTTTCATGCAGGATACGTTTGGGAAATTTGCAAAAAAAGTTGCACAACATTATTGCGATTTGCATATTGAAAAGCAGTTTGAATCTGAACCAAATTCTATTCCACTATGGCTATTGTTGGCACAAACAGTGTCACCCAATGCGAGAGATAAAGCATCATCACCCCTTTTGTCGGGTTCTGTGTTAAGGGCAATTATAAATGGAACAGCCTATCCAGTCGCATTGCTTAACGCAATTATGCTACGAATTAAGGCAGAGCGTGAAATAAACTATTGTAAAGCTGCAATTATTAAAGCATATCTTACTAGAAGAAATTATGAAAAATATAAGGAGGTTTTAACAATGTCCCTAAATGCTCAGAGTGAAAATATTGCTTATCTCTTAGGAAGATTGTTTGCGGTAATGGAAAAAGCACAACAAGATGCAACTCCAGGAATTAACGCAACCATTAAGGATAGGTACTTCTCATCAGCAAGTTCAACACCAGCGTCTGTTTTTCCTGTGCTTTTAAGGTTATCGCAACACCATATTTCTAAGGCGAAATACGGTTATGCAAGCGATAGGTTGATTGCCGAAATCATAGAAAAAATCGATATGGAAAACAACCCAATACCCTCAAACCTTTTACTCGAAGATCAAGGCGTGTTCGTTCTAGGATACTATCATCAGAGAAATGATTTATACACCAAAAAAACAAAAGAAGTGAATGAAGAGGAGAATTAATTATGAGTAACACTATTAAAAACAGGTATGAATTTATGGTTCTTTTTGACGTTGAAAACGGCAATCCAAATGGTGATCCCGATGCAGGTAATAGTCCAAGAATTGATGCTGAAACTGGGTATGGAATTGTAACAGATGTATGTTTAAAACGTAAAATCAGAAACTATGTTGAAACAGTAAAAGAAGATCAAGAGGGTTATAAAATCTATATCAAACAAGGCGTTCCACTTTCAGTGAGTGATACTACTGCATATACACATGTTGGTGTCGACGAAAAAACTGTAATCAAAAGCGGAAAAGACAAAGAAATATTGGACTTTATGTGTAAAAACTTCTTTGACATCAGAACCTTTGGCGCAGTTATGACCACATTTGTTAAAGCAAACCTAAATTGTGGGCAAGTAAGAGGCCCTGTTCAGATCAGCTTTGCAAGAAGTATTGATGCAATTGTACCCCAAGAACTTACCATTACCCGCTGTACAT
>JBAQWI010000480.1:0-1905 GCA_049298835.1 Oscillospiraceae bacterium | reverse complement strand
TAGTTCTTTATTAAAAAAATTACATCAGATGACGTTAAAGACAACGACTATTAACCCAAAAATCATCAGTGATGTTGTACAAGAAGAGGCACCAATTAGACGCCGTAGAAGAGGAATAGTTGAACACATCGATGATAGATCGCAAAAAAATATGCTGAAAGAGCAATTGTAAAGGAATGGTCATATGGTTCAAATGATTTTATCACCAGCTCAAATGGATGCAGTAAATGCAAGAGGGGAGCATATCTTAATAAAAGGAATTCCTGGAAGTGGGAAAACGACTGTTTTATTAAGTAAACTTGAGATAGTATTGGAAACAGAACCAGATGCAAAAATTTTATTCATCACATATAATAATACGCTCCAAAAATACATAAATGAGTCATTATTAGTCATGCTAGATGTGGGAGTAGCGAATGTGGATGTTTTGACCTATCATAAATGGTCAAAGAAAATGTTACAAAATGTCCATGAGTATCAGGATCCAGAAAAGTATAATTCCTTTGATACATTCTACGAACAATTAAAACTGGTAGAACATGAACATCGTTTTTATCAAAATCAACAGTATAAATATTTTCTTCTAGATGAATTGAAATGGTTAAAGAATAAGTCGGTTAGTAGTTATGAAGAATATAAAAACATCCGTCGTACCGGACGTGGTGTGGCCTTACAAATAGCGGATCGCAAAGTCGTCTATGAAATCATAGAAAAATATAATGCTTACTTAAAAATTAATCATAGAATAATGTGGGAAGATTACTCAAATATCGTAATTAAACATATAGCTGATATTAATAAAAAGAAATCATACGACTATGTATTTATAGATGAAGCACAAGATTTATCGCAATCGCAATTGATTAGCTTACGTATGACAGCCCGTAAAGCATTAATCATTGCAGCTGATTTAGGTCAGAAGATATACAAAACGGATTTTACTTGGAAGAGTACAGGAATTAATGTTCAGGGTGGACGTACTAAATCACTTATGGGTGCTTTTCGTAGTAAGAAAGAGGTTATGGATTTGGCAAATTCATTGCTCAAGCATGACACAACTCTGAGTGAAGAAGATATCGAACAGCCTTATGAAGCAAAATCATCCGGTGTTATGCCCGCGATACTTGTTGCTAAAGAAATGACGGAATATGATATGATTGCTCAACTTGTAAAAGAAATTCTTGAAGATTATAAACAAGATGGGTACACAGGGACGATTGGTATTTTAAGTTTTTCAAAAAAAACTCGTGATACTATTCAATATGTTTTAAAAGTAAAGGGTATTCCTGCTGAAATTATCAAAGAGCAAGAAGGTAGCGCGTTAAGCTCCGGTGTAAAAGTTCTAACAATGCATGGTGCAAAAGGCTTAGAATTTGATACGGTAATCATTACAGGAATGAATAGTTATTTTCCAAACATTTGGAATGTACTTGAAGATGATAAAGAGAATGAAATTAATACAGCTCGTCGCTTGTTATATGTATCTATGACACGAGCAAAAGATAATATTTATTTAACGTACAAAGGAAAACCATCTCTTTATATCGGGGAATTAGAGGCTTCCTTATACGAAGAAGAAACGTATTAAAAGGTTATCAGAAATACACTCAAGGCAATTTTGCATAAAGAAAACATAACTGTTGGAAGGAAATCTGTATAAATTAATGACATATTCAAATTAATCGTTGGTGCTATGTAGTTAAGGCACTAATTCTTAAATGCTATTAATGGTCAGCGCCATCAGGAGTCAGTCAGGGTGCTACAAGTTAGGTTACAGATAGCCCATGTCATGATTCGCATCAACCAATGTCAAGGTTAATTTGATAACGCTTGAAAAAAACAGTATATTTTAAACTAAGGTGGATGCTATAATTTCGCCAAGGGGGAATGGCTATGGGCTTCGAT
>JBAQWI010000479.1:0-1980 GCA_049298835.1 Oscillospiraceae bacterium | reverse complement strand
TAACTGAAGAAATTGACGAGTTGTTAATGCGCCTTGAGGCAGTTAACGAAAAAATAAGCGATATGAAAAATATTTATCATTGCCACATTTGCGGTGCGAAAAATGGTATTGATAATTTCTATTGTGTAAAATGTGGTTCAAAGTTAAAGAGTGAGTTTGATTCTGGTGCAACTTATGACAACTATGACGAAGAAAGTGTTGCAGATGATACAGAGGATAAAGAATAATTCAAACTAAAATAGTATAGATTGTATATTGACATTTTTCGTCAAAACAGATATAATTAAGAAAATTGAATACCTTATCAAGAGTGATGGAGGGACTGGCCCGATGAAATCCAGCAACCTACTGTAATAAGTAAGGTGCTAAATCCAGAGGATATTATAATCCTGCAAAAAATCCGAAGATGAGGTTTAAACATAAGTTTAAACAACGCTTAATGGCTTTTTGCCATTGAGCGTTTTAATTTTAGCTTTTAAGAAGTTAAAAGGCAGGTGTAGGATAAGTCCACAGCCTGCAAGGAAGGAGAAAAATTATGTCGAAATATTTTTTTACATCAGAAAGTGTAACTGAGGGACATCCAGATAAAATTTGCGATCAAATCTCAGATGCTGTCCTAGATGCAATTATTGCTAAGGACCAAAATGCTCGCGTTGCTTGCGAAACAATTGTTACAACAGGAATGGTGCTTGTAATGGGTGAGATTACAACAAGCGCTTATGTAGATATTCCTAAAATTGCGAGAGAAACTGTAGCTGAAATAGGCTATGACAGAGCAAAATATGGCTTTGATGGTGCAACTTGTAGCGTGCTAACTGTAATTGATGAGCAGTCAGCAGATATTGCACTAGGTGTTGACAATGCACTAGAGCATAAATCGGGCTCAAAAGAGGGCAACGATTCAACTGGTGCTGGAGATCAAGGCATGATGTTTGGCTATGCTTGCGATGAAACCCCTGAGCTAATGCCAATGCCAATATCCCTTGCACATAAGCTTGCAAAACGTTTGACCGAAGTTCGCAAAGATGGCACACTAGACTATCTTCGTCCAGATGGAAAAACTCAAGTTACTGTGGAATATGATGATGGAAAACCAGTTCGTGTTGATACTGTAGTTATTTCTACACAACATAACGAGGAAGTTTCTTTGGAAACTATCAGAAAAGATTTAATTGAGTTGGTAGTGAAAAATGTAATTTCAGCAGATTTACTTGATGATAATACAAAATTTCTAATTAATCCAACAGGACGTTTTGTAATAGGCGGCCCTCAAGGCGACAGCGGACTGACTGGAAGAAAAATCATAGTTGACACATATGGCGGTTATGCACGTCACGGTGGCGGTGCGTTTTCGGGTAAAGATCCAACCAAAGTTGACCGTTCAGCAGCATATGCTTCTCGTTGGGTTGCTAAAAACATCGTAGCGGCTGGTCTTGCAAGCAAATGTGAAATTCAGTTGGCTTACGCAATTGGCGTTGCAAAACCAGTTTCAATCATGGTTGATACTTTTGGAACAGGAATATATTCCGATGAAGCAATCTCGGTTGCAGTAGAAACAGTATTTGATTTGCGTCCAGCAAAAATTATTGCAGACTTAAAGCTTAGAAATCCTATCTACAAACAACTTGCAGCATATGGACATATGGGCAGAGAAGACCTAGATGTTGCTTGGGAAAAAACTGATAAGATTGAAGAATTAAAAGCTTGCTTTTAAAATGATTTATATAACGCTGTTATAAACAAAAAACAAAATGCCACTCATTAGGTTACTCACGATAAGGAAATAGTTCCGTTATCGTGATACCTTATTTATTACTACGATAAAATTTTGTAGCAAATAAATAAGGTTTAACCTTTAGAGTGGCATTTTATGCGTTTTTGTGAAATTGAAATACTGATTTTTTAGAAATTGTCAAACATTTTTACTTCATCATATAGGAAACGTTCTCAATAACTGTTCCAACAGCTTTTAGAGCTTTT
>JBAQWI010000478.1:0-1671 GCA_049298835.1 Oscillospiraceae bacterium | reverse complement strand
GCCTATCTGACTGTCGATCCAAATCTCCAGTCCCTTTTTGCTTATCCTGATCGAATTCCCGACTTTGAAGCTGGGAAAACTATCTCTTCGGCTTAATTCATAAGCTTTGGATTTCCCAATCCCTAATATTTCTGACAGCTCTTTTACCCCGAACACCTCTGGTGTATCTTCCCATCTAAACAACTTATTTTGATGCATTCTGGCACCTCCGATTAATTTAATAATTTGGTGCCTCTTCCTGTTACCTGTACCTTTCAAATTTTCTATCTTTTTCTATAAATAATCAGAACTTAGCGGAGATTAAATCTTACTATATTGGACAAGAAACTTTGTATCATTAGTAGCTTCATTTACCTAAGCTAAAGTCGCCCTAAAAATACCAGCTATCCGCTAATTCCTTTATAAAGATCAGCCCTGGCATAATCACCACATTTGGCCGGTTAATCTCCAGTAGAAATTATATAAGTTCGTGCTTTGTCTCTCGTAAGTAACTCTTACTCTGATCATCAACAACTCTAGCATGGCACAAACTATATTTTTTCTACGATAACAGCTATGCGACAACGCTTTATCATGGAAAGTTCAGGCATAATTACCACATCTAATGGTCGATTCATTGCCAAAAGCACTTGCGGCACTTCTTGATTTGCTTCCAATATACCAGCCTTGCTCTCATTATTCATGAATTCTGGATAAGGTGAAAACTCATTATCTTGTATCTTCCACGCATCCCATGGCTCCTCGCATCCTCCTTTAAATTCACGCACCGGGAGGAATTTGACTTCAATTTTTGGCTGAGTAACTCCATCGCTCCTATCTTTAATAAACAGAAATTCAGGCCTGCCTGTTTGAACAATAGTCCCATCTTCACATACAAACTCTATATGATGGTCATCATAATTAATCTCGGTAAAGATGTTACTGCAGGGGATTTCAGTATTCAAACAAATAGCTATTATTCCTGGCACTTCTGCAATCTGATAGATTAACTCCGCCATATCACAATGTGACCATTGGTTATCGAAGTATAATGGTCCAGCGTACTCCTGCAGGGCAGTGCGGAATTCATTATAACCTGTTAAAAGTTGACTTTTATTCTTACTATTCATATTTTTCTCCTATTAATATATTTTGCTAATAAGATGATGATGCAACGCTTTTTCCCGTTCCTTGGTCAGGAACTCTCTATTTGGTAATTTCTCTGGAATGATAAGTTTGTAAAAAAGAGAACACCTCCAATTAGGGATAACCCCCTCTCTCCGCTCTACCTATCTCAAATTATTGATAAAGCTGGCATTATCATTACGTCGAAAGGTCGACACCTATCTAAAATCAAGGTTGGCTTTAGCCCTGGATTCGCATCAAAATATTTTTGCTTTTTGTCTATAAACTCATCGTATTCAATTTCTTCATTTCCATATCTCACGAACCATTCAAATTCTAAAGTTGAACCGCTGTCGAATATTTCTTCATTGGATGGACTAAAAGAAGTAAAAAACCTGGTTTCTATTAACTTATCAGGATCATAGTAAATGCTTATCCAATCTACTTCACCAGTTCTAATAACTGCGTCACTGCCTACAACGAATTCTACACGCTCATCGACTATGGCAAATTCCTTGTAAATATTATCATTATCCATAAACACGTCTAGACCGATGGCTATAAGCA
>JBAQWI010000477.1:0-3458 GCA_049298835.1 Oscillospiraceae bacterium | reverse complement strand
CCAACTGTTCTTCCGTAAAATTATTCCGCTTGATCACCTCAATATCTTCTCGTACATTGTTGTTACCGGCACAGGCAAAAATAATAATGGGCTTGTCTTCAAACCATTTCAGCACTTTTTTGATTTGATTCATCTTGCCCATGTATACACCCGTTCCAAAAATTATGTTCTGATATTCGTTGATCTCCTCCTTTTTAAACTCCGAAAATTCTCTGATTTCCCATTGGAGTGCTTCAGCAATCCAAGTCGCATACTGAAAAGTATTCCCATATCTGCTTTTGTATAAAACTATATTCTTCATTTTTTCAGCCCTTTCATTACTTATTTTATCTACTATATAAGTCGTGAAGTAAAGCTAGATTCTATACTAGTATTATAGCGCATCTTATTAAATACAAATGTCTATAATGACTGGATTCCGTTAACTTTGGCTAGTCGATAATTATTGTGCAGCCTTTGCATAGTCTAAGTAGTCCGCTAAAATTTAAAACAGCCGGATCTCCGCGAAAAATCACGGAGTATCCGGCTGTTTTTTTAAGCTATTGGAGGTGTTCCTTCAGCATTTGATACAACTGCATCGATCTGGACTAAAGCATCCATAGGCAGCGCCGAAACTGCAAACGTTGTCCGTGCAGGAATACCGCTTGGGAAAAAGGTTGTATAAACTTCATCTACAGCTGCCATATCAGCATAATTTTTAAGAAGTACGGTTACTTTGACCACATCGTCCATCGCGTGATCGATACTCTCTACAATCGCCTTGATATTTTTCAAGCACTGTTCAGCCTGCTCTTTCACTCCACCGGCTACCATTTTGCCAGTTTTTGGATCCAGCGGTAATTGAGCGGAAAGATGATTGTAATGAGAGAAAGCTACCGTTTGTGTAGACAGTGCGTCTTCAGGCGCATCTTCCGTATTTCCGGCTTCTATGATGAGCCCATGTCTGTCTTCTACTGCTTGTGGAGGTGTACCATCGCCGTGTGACACCACCGCTTCGATTTGTACCAAAGCATCCAGCGGTAATCCTGACGCCACAACGATTGTCCGGGCTGGGACATAGGCTACGGCTCTGGCGATAGCTGAGTCCGGGAAAAATGTTGTATAAACTTCATTTACAGCTTCCATATCCGATAGGTCGTTAAGGAAGATATTTATTTTAACAATATCGTCAAAAGGAACATCCATACTTTCTAAAATTGCCTTTATGTTCTTTAAGCACTGTCCAGCCTGTTCTTTCACTCCACCGGCTACCACTTCGCCTGTTCCCGGATCCAGAGGTAATTGAGCGGAAAGATGATTGTAATGGGAAAAAGCTACCGATTGCGCAGATAAAGGACTTACTGGCGCATTCGACGTATTATTTGTAACCTTTACGAGATCGCCTGCTTGCGGCGCGTTCGGAATTGTACCTTCCCCGTTTGACACAAGTGCCTCCATTTGCACCAAAGCATCCATAGGCAGCACTGAAACTGCAAGCGTTGTCCGTGCAGGAACACCGTTTTGGAAAAATGTTGTGTAAACTTCATCTACAGCCGCCATATCGGCGCTGTATTTAAGGAATACAGTGACTGCAACCACATCGTCCATAACATGGGCAACACTTTCGACGATTGCTTTCATATTTTTCAGGCATTGTTCAGCCTGCTCTTTCACTCCACCGGCTACCATTTTGCCAGTTTTTGGATCTAGTGGTAATTGAGCGGAAAGATGATTGTAATGAGAAAAAGCTACCGATTGTGTAGATAGAGTACTTTCGGGTGCATTTTCTGTATTTCTTGCCAATACTGCGTTGTAGCCACTCATTATATTTGTATCCCCTTTAGATAAATTTTTTAGCTTGCATCAGCACCTCATTAAAGCGGTTACCATAGCATCCACTATAGCAAGCTGGCTTTTGTTTGAGTATGTGTACCTTGCGCGTTTTTTACACCCACTCTGTACAATGGGCACAAAATCGGGAGCGGTAAAGAACTATCCTCTGGCCAAAGATCCATATCGAAAGTGACGAAGGAAATAGTTTGTTGATGCTATAGTGCCAATATTGACTCCGAAGCAAATATGCTACAATCAAACAGAAACCGTTAACAAAACCAAACCCAAAGGAGACTATCATCATGAAGAGACAAGCTTATACCGCAAAAGACGTCATGAGTTCAGGCCCTTATTCCCATGCGATAGACGCTGGAGAATATATATACGTATCCGGACAGACTGCCAAGAATTCTTTGACGCTGGAAAAACAGGATTTGAACATTCAGGAGCAGACGGAAGAATGCTTCAAGAATATCAACAGGATTTTGAAAGAATTGAATCTTACAGAAGCCAACGTTGTAAAGGCAAATGTCTATCTTACGGGCATGAAGCATTTCGAGGGGATGAACGAAGTGTATAAAACAAAATTTACCGAGCCTTATCCTGCCAGGACTTGTGTCGCAGTTTTCGAATTACCGCTCGGTGCGGATGTGGAAATAGAAGTCGTGGCAAAAAGATAACGTTCATTCGTTCTTTACGGGGTAAATAAAAACAAAGCAAAAAACACCTCCCATATAATGAATGAAGCCCGCTCGTGTGCTTATTCATTATATGGGAAGGTGTTGTTGATTTAATCGTCTATTTTGCCGAGTGGTGACTTCTACATCACTAGTGGAAATTTTGGCTGGTATATCAATTGGTTTTCAAACTTAATTTTTCCAACTTTTCTTTACTGACAATGAAATATTGTCTGCCTCTTTTTTCCAACAATCCTTCTTCACGGAATTTGTTGAGCGTGTATAATAAATGTCGGTAGCTTACTCCCACATATTCCGCTGTCTCCGTAAGTTTTTCTTGAAAATAGCCATTATTTTCAATTTGAAGAATATATTTTGCTAATCTATTTTTGAGTTCATAATCTTGCATAGCTGTGTAATGATCTGTTCTTTTAAGCAATTTATCACCTAAATATTTTGATAAATGCTGAAGAAAAAGATGATCCTCCAGCAAATATTTTTTCGCTGATGCTAACGGAATCACCAAGCACGTACACTCATTTATAGCCACAACATCTTTTAAATTTTTTTCTACCTCAATTAAAGATAATTCACCAATAAAATCATCTTTCTTTAGAAACTGAATCAGTGCACGTTTTCCATTTTCATGTACTAAATATATTTTTGCACTCCCATCCAACAATAAAAATAAACAGCGAATATCTTCATTAAAACGCACAATATATTCATTACAGGAAAATTTGCAAATATAGGCATGTTGTAAAATCGATTTCGGAAAAACCTCCTGCATCCTACTGTACACATCAACAGATTCTTCAGCATAATCGTTTAGACGAATCTTCTCCAATTTGTCACCTCACTATGATATATCTCCTAGTATTATATTCTGATATTCGATATATTACAAAGAAGGGGTGGATAACAATGAATAAATATAAACATATCATTTTTGATTTAGATGACACAATA
>JBAQWI010000476.1:0-1696 GCA_049298835.1 Oscillospiraceae bacterium | reverse complement strand
ATTGGTGAAGGGGCATAAGGACAAAACTCTAACAATGACCCTATATATGGATGAAACAATTTAAACAAAATTAATGCAAAAATGTAAAAGATTAAAATGATAATTACATGTCAGAAAATAGCAATACATTTAAAGTATACGAATTTAATTAAACATAAATTTATATATACATTGATGACATTAAGACACAAAACATAATTAATTCATCCAAAATAAATCGAGCTTTAAATAACAGTATACAAAATAAAAACTAAAAGAAAGAACAAGTAGATGAGGGTTAAAATAATGGTGATGGGAAAATTAAATATTTGTTGAGGTCTGTTTTATTTAGGCCAGCTTTAAAAGCGTGTGTAGAAGTAACTGATACCAATTGAGAGGGTAGAGAATTCCAAACCGGAATGACGCGGCTGGAAAAAAAACTTTGTCTTACTTTAAGTTTGGACAGAGGGACAACAAGTTTAAAATGGTGGCCTCTTAAGGATTTATTTTGATTTGAGACAAAAAAGTTAGTTGGGTTAAGACAGTTAAATTTTTTTATTATGTTGTAACACATTATTAAATCGGCGATTAATCTGCGATGTTCCAGACTCTGTAATTTAAGAATGTTGAGTCGCGAAGCATAATCAGTGTTTTGAAGACCAGGTATCAGCTCAGTGAAAAAACGTTGAACGGACTCAAGTTGGAGAATTTGTCCAACTGAGGAGGGGGACCAGGTTGTAGAAGAGTATTCCAGTAGGGGCCTGACGTATATTTTAAAAGCTCTTATTAGGTTGTGATGATTTTTAGATAGAAAACAGCGTGAAATAAGGGAGGAACGCTGCTTTGCTTTTGAAGTAATTTCATTGATATGATTTTTAAAATTTAGTTTGGAGTCTATGCTGATACCTAGATCTTTTACAGAGTCTGTTTGAGCTATAAGATTATTGTCAAGATGGAAAGTAGTGGGTAAGTGATGTGATCCTAAGGAGAGAAGGTTGCATTTAGAAAATGAAATTTTGAGTTGCCAATCCTGTGACAATTGAACAATTATATTAAGTTGACTCTGAAGATTAGAAGGGGATATGTTTGAAAATTCCGTGTACAATTTTATATCGTCGGCGAATAGTTTGGCATGAGTGGCAGAATCTAAACCGTCTGTTATGTCATTTATAAACAGATTGAAGAGCAAAGGGCCCAGGACACTGCCTTGGGGAACCCCACTGATGACAGAGCGGAGAGTAGAATAAGATGAACCTATCCGGACCATTTGGCAGCGGTCAGTGAGAAAGGCTTGGATCCAAAAATATAAATTACCTTTGATGCCATAGTTTGCGAGCTTATGGAGAAGTTTAAGATGGGAAATAGAATCGAAGGCTGATTTAAAATCAATGTATGCTATTGAGACAGATTTGTGATTTGAAAGTGAACTGGTCCAATCGTTGAGGCTTTCAAGTAAGTTGGTAGATGTGGAATGGTGCTTGAGGAAACCATGCTGATGAGGGGATATCAAATTGTGGGTATGAAGATAATCAATAAGATTTTGTGAAATAAAAGTTTCTAAAATTTTGCAACAAGCAGAGGTGAGCGCGATTGGACGGTAGTTTTGAAGGATCGGAGGGGGGATCGGAGGGGAGCCTTTTTTAAATTTTGGTGCGATTATTGCAATTTTCCATTCAGATGGGAGAGATTTTAGGTCAATGAGAGAACGAAATAAGAC
>JBAQWI010000475.1:0-1532 GCA_049298835.1 Oscillospiraceae bacterium | reverse complement strand
GGTGATTAAGTATATTGATGAAACTTTGGGTTTTATCAAATGCAACCTCGAATCAAAGCAAATGGATAATACCGTCCATTTTAATATCCATCTTGAAAACTATTATGTATTGCAAGAATACCGTGATAAATTAACTTGGTTAGATCTCACTACTGCTTTATCTAACTTTCTATCCGTTACCCTTGAGACAATCATGCTCTCATTAAATAAGAATGAAAAATTCAAGGTGACCCTCTTATCGAGTATCAATAAAATTGGCGGCCAAATAATTGCTGAATTAATTTATCACGAGTTAAGTTATGTCCTGGAATGTATCTGGAGTGAAGATAAAAATAAGAAAAAAAGCTTATGTAAGATAAATTACCAAGTGATTCGCTAAGTTTTTTCCTCTTTATTGAATTAGATCAGTTAATACTTTTTACTAAAGCCCCAACGTGGTTTGTTGGGGCTTTTTCTTATCTGCAGGCAAACTTTCTAAAAAGCCATTTGGTGCAAGTTGTAACAATGAGGTTGCTTCTTCGAGATTGGCATTTAGCCATGACAGATAGTCTTGATCTTGCAAGACAACCACCGAGCGCTTTTCTTCATCAGGTTTATGAAAATGTTGCATCACTTCATGCCCATCTGCATTAATGGTAAGCATGGAAAATGAGAAGATAATCTCTCCCGTTTCTTTATCAATAAAGCGCTCCCAAATGGAAGCCACTGCAACAGGTTCTGCTTCGGCTCTTTTAATGCGCCAACGCACTGCCTTACCTGTTTCCCAATTGGGTTCATAAAAGCTATTCATAAGAGCTAGGCCAAAGCGACGTTCTTTCCAAGCGCTACGATAACTGGGTTTTTCTGCAACGGTTTCACTTCTAGCGTTGTAGGTTCTTAATCCAAACTTCCTTTTATTGGTTGCCCAATGCGGTACTAATCCAAATTGAGCTAACTCGCATTTAGGATTGCCGTTATCTAAATAGATAAAGGGTGCTGGATACGTTGGGTAGATTTCTTCACGCCAAGGACTATTGGGTAGATCACAAGCAAAGTGTTGTTTTACCCAATTGGCGTGTTTAGGATGAATGGATTCAAAGTTACTGCACATTTAAGATTTATAAAATTTGCTAAATTAAATTAAAACAAGAACGATAATAACTAATTTCAACTAAGATTATATTGTTTAAAAACAAGTAGATACTTAAATATTTACGTTGACTTACATTTTTACATCTTATAATATCATTCACGTGGGCAATTCACCGGCTTCATTGTCGGTGGTTAATGAAGTTGATATTACTTATTTGCTGCATTGCCCACAAAAGCTAGGCAGAAACGCCTAGCTTTTTCTTTAATGATGCTCGATATCAATTAAATTAGTCTCTAATATTAAATCTTGAAAGACACCTTAAAAATCATGAAATACGAAAGAAGCATGGTTGCACTTTTTATCAGCATTTACTGCATGCCATTTTTTCTGTGCTTTGTGTTCTACTTAATCGCTTTATCCCAACAGCACAACCTAAGTTGGCATGGGTTTACAACTACAC
>JBAQWI010000474.1:0-2349 GCA_049298835.1 Oscillospiraceae bacterium | reverse complement strand
CTACAAGACCAGTATGGAGAGATCGTAGAGCTACAGGCGATGAATGAAACGTTTATTAAAGAGCGCCAAGAAGTATTTACAGACAAAAAGAGTCTTGTCACAAATGATGATGTAGCGGTCTTTAACGCAAAAACAGAAAAAGGTGTATTGATAAGCAATGTAGCCAGTCGAATTGGAATAAAGACATTTATGGAAGTATATGGTTCCAATGGCTACGCAATCTATAATGCTGAAAATCCATTTGCTGTGACTGTAGCGCTGAAAAATGAAGATGGTGTATTGAAAGAGCCGAAAATTATTGATGTTCCTGAAGATCTATATCTAGAAGGAGATAACACGCCGAGAGAAGGGTTCTTAATTAACTTCTATCTACAAGCTAAAAGTTTCGTGGAAGCAATTCAAGAGAATAAACCATTTGAAAATACTTTTGAACGTGGTTATTATATTCAGAATCTTTTGGACTTAATTCATGAATCAGCAGAATTGAAGACTACTGTCTTTGTTGAAAAGGAGAGGTGATGGACGATGCGCTTAGCTGCACATGCTGTGTTATTCACGGAAAAAATTGTTTCAGAAACAGATGAAATTTTGAATAATTTCAGTGAAATGGGATATGAAGGTATTGAAATAGGTGCACGTTTTTTCCCTCAAGAAAAAATGGCTGTTCTGAAACAAAAACTTGAAGATAACAAGATGGAGTTATCAGGTATGCATGCACTTCTCTTCTTTGATGAAATTTTAAAGGATTTTGAAAGTGCCAAAAATAAACTATTACTATTGAGTTTCGAACTGAAAAAAAATGGATTTAAACGAATAATTGCATCAGGCATTCCTGATAGCAAGGGAATGCAGAATAATCAACATTCTTTAAGTATATACAAAGCTGAAGAACTAAAACTCATTGGCGAAAGAATTGATCAACTGGCGCACGAATTACTCGATAAAAATGGGATTCAATTGTTTTACCACAATCATAATTGGGAGTTTGAGCAAGGGGAAAGCTTTTTATTTGATTTGCTAAAAGAGGCTAAATACCTAAAATTTGCAATGGATTTGGGATGGGTATCAGTTGAAGGTTATAAACCAGAGGATCTACTGGCTGAGTATCCTGATAAATTTGGTTATTTACATTTGCGGGATTGCGATATGAACCTGTATAGTAATCAATCCCTTTCTTTCCAAGAAAAGTGGGAGTCCTTCCTGGATGTTGGCGAAGGAACTGTTAACTTTGATAGAATCATTGATGCGTTCCAAAAAACTACAGTAGATGATGAGAAGTGGATTGTAATTGAATATGAAAAAGGTGAAGTAGATTTTTCTAGATACCAAAAAGCTTATGCCGTAATTAAACCATTAATGGAGAAAATAGGTGTCTCATGAAAAAGATTTGTGTCGCTGTCATAGGTTGTGGACGAATTGCACAAGTTTACCTCGATATTTTTGAAAAACTATCTGATCAGATTGATGTAATTGCCGCGGTCGACAAAGAATTAGATAAAGCTCAGAAATTTGCTGCTCATTTTACCAACTGTTTGTCTTTTGATAACCTCGATAATATTTTAGATATGCCGATAGATGTTCTACATATTTTGACTCCTCATTATTTACACAAGGAGCATGCCATCAAGGCTCTAGAACGTGATTTTAATGTTTTACTTGAGAAACCCATTGCAACCACCGTGGAAGATGGAAAAGCAATTATTGAGGCCGCTCAAAAATCAAAAGGTAAGCTAGAAGTCATTTTTCAAAACCGTTATATCACCGGAGTTGAGAAGTTGCGGAGAATGATACTTGAAAATAAGACTGGCCTAGTTAAAGGTGTCTCCTCTTCCCTAACTTGGTGGCGTCCACCTTCCTACTATGAATGTGATTGGAAAGGTAGTTGGGAAAAAGAGGGTGGTGGCGTTGTTATTGATCAAGCTATTCACAGTTTAGATCTGGTTCGCTATATCTTGCAAGATGAGGTTGACTATTTGATTGGTAATATTGATCGTCGTGTTTTGACCAACATTGAAGTAGAAGATATTGCAGAAGCCTATTTAAAATTCAACAAGGGGACGATATATACATTTTATGCATGTAATTATTTCTTCGACAATGTTCCTATTCGTATTGATTTTTATTATGAAAATGGTAATGCTACACTTCTCGGTGAAACGATGACCATTACCTTAAATGGGAAAACTCACGTCTATCCTAACAATACGGATCAAGATGTAGATGAGAGCCTGTCTTATTGGGGAAAAAACCACGAGAAGCAAGTATTGCATTTTTATGAGTCCGTCCGTAATGATTCTGAAGTATTCGTCACTGGACAGGACGCCCTAAAAACACTGGAGTTAGTACGAG